>JAPLHL010000447.1 GCA_026389655.1 Chloroflexota bacterium | reverse complement strand
TGCTATAGGTATCCCCCTGTGTATTTTATTGCATAATTTAGTTTACGGATCATTTATATTTCTGCTCGGTGAGAACTTCTGGAAAGGTGGTGATGAGCCATTTTTTTTCATAATGGCATTGATCGTTTTTCCGATAACCTTCATCTTCGGCAGCGTCGCAAGTATTATTATCAATATCAGACAAAGAAGTTTAGTCTAGATAATCTCAGTCAGATGTCTCCTTTACGTGAAAAGGCAAACCGACCTCCCGCCTTTTTATTTTCCTTTAATTCTGCCTTGCCCGCCTTTATCGCTTGAAGTACAATTCAATCGATTTTATGTCAGATAATCGTATTTTTCAGCTGGCCCGTATCAGTGCCAGGGGAGTGGTTCAGGGAGTCGGCTTCCGGCCTTTTGTATACGGACTGGCCAGGCAACACGGCCTCAACGGCTGGGTCTGCAATACTTCAGAGGATGTAAAGATCGAGGTCGAGGGAGACAGAAAGACCCTCGATCTCTTTATTTCAGACCTGGAGCATAAAGCCCCGCCGCTGGCAAGGATAGAAAATATATCCGTCAGCTTCGACGCACCTGCCGGGTACAAAGGTTTTGAGATCCGCCACAGCGTGGCCACACCGGGCAAGTACCAGCTCGTCTCGCCAGACATAGCCACCTGCCAGCCTTGCCTGGACGATATCTTTACCTCCGGCAACCGCCGTTTCCATTATCCTTTTACCAACTGCACTAACTGCGGCCCGCGCTTTACCATCATCAAGGACATACCATATGACCGCCCCCTGACCACCATGTCCGTTTTCAAGATGTGCCCGGACTGCCAGCGAGAATACGAAGACCCGCTCGACCGCCGCTTTCATGCACAACCCAACGCCTGCCCGGTCTGCGGACCCCAGCTCCAATTGACCGATAATCTCGGAAAGACTGTCGATTATGACGATATCATTGAAAAAACGGCCTCTTTGCTAAAGGAAGAAAGAATCATAGCCATCAAGGGGTTGGGAGGCTTCCTGCTGGCCTGCAACGCCGAAAACGCAGGCCCTGTGATGCTGCTGAGGCAACGTAAAAGAAGACCATCCAAACCATTTGCCGTGATGGTGAAAGATATTGAAGAGGCACGGAAGCACTGCGAAATCAACGAAGTTGAGGAAAAGCTGCTGAAGTCCCCGCAGAGCCCTATTGTACTACTTAAATGGAAACCCGGATCGACCATTTGCAAAGAGGTCGGACCCGGTCTGAAATACATCGGGGTGATGCTTCCCTATACACCCATCCACCATCTCATTATGAAGGCAGCCGGCCTGCCGCTGGTCATGACCAGCGGTAACGTAAGCGAGGAGCCCATAGCCGGAGAGAACTCTGAGGCTTTGCGCAGGCTGGGCGCTATCGCAGACTATTTCCTGCTTCACAACCGCGATATTTATTCGACATATGACGACAGCGTTGCCATAGTTGCGAACGGGATACCACAGCTGGTACGCAGGGCTAGGGGCTATGCTCCTTATCCCATACATCTCACTTATTCATCCCCCCAAATACTGGCCTGCGGAGCAGAGGAAAAAAACACCTTCTGCCTTACGAGGGACAACCATGCATTCGTCAGCCAGCATATCGGCGACATGGAAAACCTTGAGACCATGGAGCACTACGAGCGGACAATTGAGCTGTATAAACAGCTTTTCCGCATAGAGCCCGAGATTATAGCTTACGATATGCACCCCGAATACCTGCCGACTAAGTACGCCCTGGAGCAGGCGGAAAAAACAGGCATTCGGTCAATTCCGGTCCAGCACCACCATGCCCACATCGTCTCCTGCATGGCCGACAACGGGTTTGAGGGGCCGGTCATCGGCCTGGCCTTCGACGGCACCGGATTTGGCACTGACGGCAAAATCTGGGGCGGTGAATTCATGGTCGCAGATTATAAAAGCTTTAAACGCGTGGGACAACTCGAGTATCTTCCGCTGCCGGGCGGATCAGCCGCTATCAAGAAACCATACCGCATAGCGCTGGGTTATATACTCGCACTCCTGGGTGAAAACGCCCTCGACAGCAGGCTGGGCTTTCTGAGCAAAATCGACAGGGTGGAGTTGGACCTTGTGCGTAAACAGGTGGAGTCGAACCTCAACTCACCTCTCACGTCCAGCATGGGCCGCCTTTTCGATGCAGTATCCGCCATGGCCGGCATCCGTTCCACTATTGACTACGAAGCGCAGGCAGCCATCGAGATGGAGATGAAATCCTATGAATCGGCGGATGAACAGGGTTCTTATCCGTTCACTCTAACCGGTGACGATAGCTATCACATAATCCTTTTGCATGACCTTATCTCAGCCGTGCTCAACGATCTGCTCCGGGGATGCCCTCAATCAACGGTTGGCATGAGATTTCATAATACAATCGCAGCCATGGCCGCAGACATAAGCTTGAAAATCAGGGGGTCAACCGGACTTAATACAGTGGCGCTGAGCGGCGGCTGCTTCCAGAACAGGCTATTGCTCACCAGTGTAGTAAACCGCCTTGAGTCAGGCGGTTTTAAGGTGCTCAAACACAGGCAGGTGCCCTGCAACGATGGGGGCATCTCTCTGGGGCAGGCAGTCATAGCAGGCGCCGCTACATAAGGGGGAAGCAAGAAAATGAACGATACCTTGTATACCAGGTACCCATCCTGGAGCGTATTCACCTATAATGCTCTCACCGTTGTACACTTCCTGCTCGGCGGAGCGAGTTTCATACTCGGTTATAACTACTGGCTCGGTTGGCTGCTCGGTCCTTTATATCTCTTGTTCGCATTCTCAGCAATGTACCTGATCATGCCTCTGAAAGTCTGTCCCAACTGCGTTTACTATAGGCTGGATAATTCTCTCTGCATATCCGGTTTGAACCTGTTTTCCCGGAAGATTGCACGGGAGGGAAAGATCGAAGATTTTGGGAGGCGTGCCAGAGGTGCGTTTTGTCCGAACAACCTGTACCTCGCCAGCCTGGGCTTGCCGATCATCGGGATTATTCCTGCGCTGTTCCTGAGCTTCTCCTTCGCATTATTGGCAATACTGGTCCTATTGATCGGATTGCTCCTGTTCCGCTTTTTCATAGTCTTCCCCAGGATAGCCTGCAACCACTGCAGGGCCAAAAATATATGCCCTAACGCCCAGGCAATGGGTTTGAGCAGTAACAAATCAAAAACAGGATGAAAGAAGGGCTGCTCAGCCGGCGGAAACTGCCTGTGCGAGTAAATAATTGGTAAAGCAGATGACTACTTGCACTCATAGGACAGGAGCGTCCTGACGGTAGCCTTGTTTTTGTCGAAATGAAACTCGACGATATTGCCGCCGGTCGCTACAAAGGCGCAAGTGCTGTAGTCCTCATTGGCCCAGATCAGCATCCAGTTACTTTGCTGGGCCCAGGCCAGCACTTCTTCGGGTGTCTGTATTTTGTAGGCTATCATATTTCTCCTTTATATTTGTAACGAGTCATTGCGATAAATATTATACTTCAGCAGAAAAAAGCGCACTCCTATCCCGAATACAGGTAATTTAGTATTTGGATTTTGAAGCTTTGGTGGGCTATACTTCTAACATGTGTCTGGCAGTCCCTGTAAAAATTATTTCCATTGATGGCGACCAGGCCGAAGTTGATATCGGCGGAGTTGGCCGCAGGGTCAGCATCGCTCTCACCCCCGAGGCAAGGGTAGGTGACTACGTGCTGCTGCATACCGGCTATGCCTTAAATGTACTTAACGAAGAAGAAGCACAGGAGACGCTTAGCCTGCTGGAACGCATGGTTGAAGCAGGTGAAGGCAGAGAATAAGATGAAATTGAATAGATTTATTGTAATATCCGCAGTAATCATTATTGCATTGGGCGTATTGAGCCTGGCGCTGGGTTGCGCCAAACCGGCAGAGAATATAACCGCCCCGGTATCGGACATTCCCAAACAACAGATGGTCCAAATTAATCCGCTAATGCCTCAAAACCGCGTAGTACAGTCCGACAACGGCACGGCCAGCGTAAGGGGCATGGCCGGAAAACTCGTGTTCATGTCAGGTACCAACGATGCTGAAGGGCCACAACTATATACTTCGAACGTTGATGGCACCAATTTTGTACGGCTGACCAAGAATAAGACGGGAGGAGAGAGGTTCCCCAAATGGTCTCCCGATGGCAACCAAGTTATTTTCTCTTCAGATATGGATGGTAACCAAAAAATCTATGTTATTAATGCTGACGGCAGCCAGCAAGTCAGTCTTACAGACGAAAAATCAAATAATTGGCTGCCCTGCTGGTCAACGGACGGCAAGAAAATAGCTTTTGTATCTGATAGGGATAATAAAGACCAGATCTACGTCATGAACGCTGATGGAAGCCAGCAGACCAATATATCTAATAATGCCTATAGTGATTCCGATCCCTCATGGTCACCGGATGGTTCAAAAATAACCTTTATCAGCGACCGCGATGGCAATACCCAGATATATTCGATGAATACGGATGGCAGTAATCAGCTCAGGATAAGTAATAATAAATATGCTGACCTCTTCCCTGTATGGTCACCTGATGGAAAGAAGATCGCTTTTCAATCGTCTGTTGATTCGGATTTCTTCCAAATTTATGTCATGGAAGCTGATGGGACCGGGCGCACGCAGCTTACTAACATGACTGCTGATAATAAATACCCGGCATGGTCACCTGATGGGACCAGGATCGTTTTTTACTCCAAGCGTGACTGTCCCAATGACAACGGGGAGATTTACATTATGAACGCCGATGGCTCCAACCAGGTCCGCATTACGCGCACAGGGTGCACGGATACCGGCATAGCTTCCTGGAAATGATACGATATTACGTCAGTGAATATCTTGACGTAATTAATATGTCCGCATAAAATAACCGTAATCTTGCTGCCATATTATTGTGATACTTAAACTTAATATATTTATTTTATTGTGGAGGTTATAATGGCGCTGGCTAGATTTATTACTATTCTTGTAGTTTTCATTTTATCGGTCGGTCTCTATAATTCCGGCTGTTCCCCGACTGCAAATCCAACTCCACCCAATCCTTCAGCATCATCCACCCCGCAAAATTCAACTATTGTACCTTCAACAAAGTCGCCGCCTTCCAGTCCAAATGGGACTGTTGAGAAAACACAGAGCCCCACAAACACAACTCCTGTCGTTACCACAGTAAATCTGGGTAAAATTGCTTTCATGTCCGGGGTAGCCGCAAAGGGCGGCCCGCAGCTATACATCTGCGATGCAAACGGCGCCAATTGGGTGAGACTCACAAATAACTCTCATGGAGACTGGTTTCCCAAGTGGTCACCGGATGGGAAAAAGATTGCATTCTATTCGGATAGGGATGGCAATTACGAAATCTACATAATGGACCCCGACGGTAGTGCACAGACGAAGCTCACAAATAATCCGGCAAATGATGTATTGCCCACATGGTCTCCAGATAGTAAATCCATCGTATTTACTTCCAATCGCGATGGCAATGAACAGATATATATTATGAATTCTGATGGCTCCGACCAGAGACGCATAACAAATCATTCCAAAGATGATGGCGCACCAGTATGGTCCCCTGACGGAAACAGTATTGCCTTCCAGAGCAACAGGGATGGCAATCCGGAAATATATGTTATGGACAAAGACGGCTCCAACCAGCGGCGGATTACTACCAATCCACAGAACGATTTGTACCCGGCATGGTCGCCTGACGGTAAAAAGATCGCTTTTCAGTCCAACCCGAATGGTAATTTTGACATCTATTTAATGAACGCGGACGGGACCAATCAAAGCAAAATCACTACCAACAATTCTGATGATAAATATCCGGCATGGTCACCCGATGGTGACAAGATCGTTTTTGATTCAACGAGAGATTGCACCGGTACTGTAGACGAAATGTATACCATGGGCATTGACGGCAACAATCAGACTCGTATCACACATAGCGAATGTAATGATACTGGAGTGCCGTCCTGGCGTTAAAGGTTGGTATTGCCTAAGTGGCTGCTTCACGATATGTCTCGGCCTTGTTTGTAGATTGAGTTAGACATCAAGTAGAATTACTACTTGATGAGGTTCATTGACGAGTTCCGCGATGCCGGCCTGACTCAGAAGTTGTCAAAAAGGATCGCCCGTATATCCATTAAACCCGCCCGCCTCATGGAGTTTTGCGGCGGTCATACAGTTGCCATCATGCGCAATGGCATACGCCAGCTACTCCCTCCCTCTATCGAAATGCTTTCCGGGCCGGGCTGCCCTGTTTGTGTAACGGCCAACCATGACATAGACCGTGCCATTGCCCTTGCCGGGATTCCAAACGTTACAGTCACCACCTTCGGCGATATGCTGAAGGTACCGGGCAGCTACTCCAGCTTACAGAAAGCCCGGGCTGAGGGCGGGGACATACGCGTCGTGTATTCCACGCAGGATGCCCTCCAAATAGCCAGGGACAATCCCACCAGGTCGATCGCCTTCATCGGGATTGGATTCGAGACTACCGCCCCAACAATTGCAGCTTCTATTGTACAGGCCCAAAAGGAAAAACTCGCTAATTTTAGTGTACTGTGCCATCTCAAGATGACTCCTCCTGCTATGAAAGCGCTGCTCGATCTCGGAGAGATTAAATTAAACGGCATAATCTGCCCCGGACACGTTACAGCCATCATAGGCACCCTGCCGTATGAATCTTATGCACGTGATTACGGCATTGCATGCGTGGTAGCGGGCTTCGAACCCGTGGACATCCTGCAGGCCGTTGAAATGCTGGTTGAACAGATAGAAAAAGGTGACCCCCGTGTGGAGATCGCCTATACCCGGGGTGTTAAACCTGAAGGCAACATCAGAGCGCTTGAATTGATGAGCGATGTCTTTGATGTTACCAGCGCCGCCTGGCGCGGTATCGGTACCATTCCGGCCAGCGGCTATAAGCTTAAGGACAAATATGCACGCTTCGATGCCGAAAAAGTATTCAAGATCGAAACACCGCCTGCAAAGGAGGCCGCCGGCTGCCGTTGCGGCGAGGTTCTGCGCGGGGTAGTTAAGCCGCCTGAATGTAAATTATTTAAAATAATGTGCACTCCGGAGAACCCCATAGGACCGTGCATGGTATCCTCCGAGGGTACTTGCTCTGCCTACTACCAGTATGGAGACTTCAATGAGTGAAAGGATATTGCTAGCCCACGGCAGCGGAAGCAAACTGAGCCACGATCTTATTGATAAAATACTTATTCCCCCCATTAATAACACTATCCTGTCCCGCATGGACGATTCAGCCGTATTCGAATTATCCGGCAAGCTGGCCTTTACAACCGATAGCTATGTAGTCAACCCCATATTCTTTCCCGGCGGCAATATCGGCAGGCTGGCGGTCTGCGGGACTGTAAACGACCTTTCCATGAGTGGCGCCACGCCCCGTTATATAAGCCTTGCATTGATTATTGAAGAAGGCCTGGAGCTTGAAGACTTGCGCAGGGTGATTGAGTCGGTCAGGGAGACTGCTGAAGAAGCCGGTGTTCAAATCGTCACCGGGGACACCAAGGTAGTTAATCATGGAAAAGCCG
>JAPLHL010000432.1 GCA_026389655.1 Chloroflexota bacterium | reverse complement strand
CCTTCATCAGCGTCGAATTCCTTATAGAGTATCAAGTATTTTTGAATCTGGGCGGCTTTCGGCAGCACCTTATTAACCCTTATAATATCGGGCTCAATAAGTTTATATACTTCATTTCTTTGTGACAGGTCGGTCAGAGTTGTATAAGGTATCCTGTTCTTCTCCGCCCAACGTCCGACAGATTCAAAGTCTATAACCACGATGGCAAAAATATAATCCTTATTCTCATCACCGATGGCCACGCAATCTTTGATATACTGGCTGAATTTCAGAGCATTGGCAATGTATGTTGGAGAATACTTGGTGCCGTCTTTCAGCCTGAGCATATCCTTCACCCGGTCATATATCACAAGCTGTCCGTAATGGTCCTCGATCATGCCGCCATCACCAGTCTGCACCCAACCGTTAATGACTTTTTCAGCGGTCTCTTTTTCCTTTTTGTAATAGCCACTGAACCGGCTCGGACCCCTGGCCAGTATCTCGAGGTCATTGGATATCCTGACCTCAACTCCAACGCTTAATGGACTTACAGTTTCAGGTACGATAACACTTCCTTTAAGAGGCAACGTAACCGGGTTCACCTCTGAAAGGCCATAGACCTGGTTGAGATTTACTCCGATTGCGTGGTACCACCTTAGAGGGTCGGGACCAAGCAACGCTCCCGCTGTTATACCTATCTTCAATTTGGACAGGCCCAGATAATCCCGTATAGGCCTGAAACAAATCCAGTTGCAAATTTCGTATAGAACCCTCCAGAATACACCGGGCTTTCCCAAAGACATCTTTGCATCAGCCACTTTATATCCAACGGGCAAACATATCTTATATACGAACCTCTTAATCCATGATGAATCGTTGATGCGAACCTGGACCATCTTCAACAGGCCTTCCCACTGCGGAGGGCCAAACATAAAGGACGCAGCTCCAATCTCCCTCAGATCATACATCACTGTATCCGGCGATTCAGGGAAATTGACCCTGGCTACATTTGTTAGCCAGCCCGCAATGCCCGACTGCTCGGCAATCCAGGCCGGTGCAATGAACGACAGGTACTCTTCATTCAGCTGCAAGTCCCTGGTATATTTGGAGGCTTTTGCGCCTTCTACAAGATATTCGTGACTTACCAGCACACCCTTGGGCAGGCCTGTGGTGCCTGATGTATAGCAGATAACAGCAATATCCTTAGCATTGCCGGCAAGGATTGAATCCTCAAAAAGAGTGGGGTGAGATTTCTCATTTTCTTTGCCGATATCCAGAACATCTTCCCATTTCAATAGCCACGGATCGTTGTAATCCCACAGTCCTTTTTCTTCCCAGTAGATCAGCTTCTTAATCTGCGGCAATTCCTGCTTAATCGGGGCATGCTCCTTTCCTTCCCTGTCTTTATAAGTAATAAGGAATTTATCTACCTGCTCCTGGTCTTTGGCAACCACGAAAACGCTGTCCGAGTTCTCCACAATGTACTTGACTTCATCAGGCATGCAATCAATATAAATTCCTACAGATGCCCCACCCATCGACTGGGCCGCCAATTCCGCCCAGTACCACTGAAGGTCATTATCGCCAAGTATAACGATTTTATCGCCTTTCTTTAACCCCAGGCTGGCGAGACCTAAACCGAAATACTTGATAGCATCGTAGCACTGCCCCCATGTATAGCTATTCCATATACCAAAATCCTTCTTCCGCATCGTAACCATTTTAGGGTATTCCCTATAGTTACTAAGAAGATATTTGGGCAGGGTGTCCAGCTTTTCCCTGCTGGCAATTTTGCTGTGTTCCTGGATTGTATTTTTGCCTTTGGAGGCCAAACTTAACTCAGGCATTGACTGAACTCTCCTGTACTCCAAGATACGCTTCAATTACTTGCTTGTCGGCTTTTATCACTTCAGGCGGGCCTTCTGCTATCTTCTTACCAAAATCAAGTACCACTAACCTGTCGGCGATATCCATTACCACTCCCATATCATGTTCCACCAGCACAATAGGTATTTTCCAGCGCTCATAGATATCTACAATAAACCGCGCCACATCCTCCTTCTCTTCAAGGTTCATACCCGCCATAGGCTCATCCAGTAATAGCAATTTAGGTTCCAGGCATAACGCCCTTCCAAGGTCGACTAGTTTCCTTTTGCCATAAGGCAAAGAAGCAACAACCCTTTTCCGAATAGATTCCATTTCCAGAAAATCGATAACTTCTTCTACGCGCCTGCGGTGTTCGATTTCTTCGGTATGCGCCGGGCCGTAATAAATCAGCTCCTCCCATATATTGTGTTTCATATGAATGTGCCTGGCAGCCATTAGATTATCCAATGTGCTGAGGCCAAGGAAGAGCTGGATACCCTGAAATACGCGGCCAATGCCCAGTTTGGCTATTCCATGAGTGGGAACGTTATTTAAGTTGACACCATTGTAAGTAATAATCCCTTTCTGGGGCCGATAAAATCCGCTAATACAATTCAATAAACAGGTTTTTCCTGCTCCGTTTGGGCCGATGATTGCCAGTATTTCATGCTGCCCGACTTCACAACTCACATCCTGGAGAGCACTAACGCCGCCAAAATTAAGAACAACGTTCTGAACCTCCAGAACCGGTTTGTCAATTTTACCAGTGTCCATACGGCCCCCTTTTATTAAATTAGCATATATTCACCACGGTAAGAGCTTTTTATTTGGCGGTAACTGAATTAAGGATATACTCAGTTTGATTCGCTATGTTCTCGTCTAAAGAACATCCGTGTC
>JAPLHL010000115.1 GCA_026389655.1 Chloroflexota bacterium | reverse complement strand
CTTAACTCTGAGTATGCGGGCTTGCGGGGTATGATAATTGATATCTCGGAGCGTAAGAAGACGGAGTTAGCCCTGCAGGAGAGCCAGAATACCTATCGTCTCCTGGCGGAACACATGTCCGATATTGTGTGGTTAATGGACAAGCATCTGGGCATTCAATGGTTGAGCCCTTCAAACTGCAGATTAAGGGGTTATAGCCAGGACGAAATATTCGCGCTGCCGCCGGATAGGCAGATGACGCCCGAGTCGCTTAGAAGAGCAACGAACTGGCTTGGAAAATTGTTGCTCTTAGAGGAGAAGAAGGGGCGCAGTCCGGACACTGATGGCAGTCTTAAAAGGGAGTTGGAGTTTTACTGTAAAGACGGCCATACGGTCTGGCTCGACTGCACATTCCAGTTCATCAGGGACGAGATGGGAAAGGTGACAGGAATTCTTGGTGAAGGCAGGGACATCACTGAGCGTAAGCGCATCGAAGATGCTCTAAAAGAAAGCGAGGAAAAGTACCGGATAGTTGTGGAGAATGCCCTGGAGGCCGTCGTAATATCCGTAGACGATATGCTCAAATTTGCCAACCGCATGGCTTTGGAGCTCACCGGCTATTCGTATGATGAGTTTGCCTCCCGGCCTTTTAGCGAGTTTATTCACCCTGATGATCGCCAGATGGTAGCCGAGCGGCATATTCAGCGATTACAGGGCATGCCCGTTCCCAAAACCTATAATTTTCGCGTTGTCTGCAAGTCGGGTGATATCAAATGGGTGGAGCTTGCTGCAGTGATAATTACCTGGGATAGCAGGCCTGCAACCCTTAATTTTTTTGCAGACATCACCGACCGTAAACGTCTCGAAGAAGAACAGCAACGGGTGGAAAAGCTTGAATCCGTCGGCCTGCTGGCCGGTGGCATCGCACACGATTTCAATAACATCCTGACCGCTATCCTGGGCAATATCAGCCTTGCCAGGATGGACGTGGCACCCGGCAGCGGGATACATGACAGCTTGGAGCAGGCGGAAAAGGCATCGCTGCGGGCCAAGGAACTTACTCAGCAGCTGCTGACCTTCTCTAAAGGCGGGGCCCCGGTAAAGAAGTTAACTTCCTTAGATCAACTACTTAGAGATACCGCCGGCTTTGTCCTGCGCGGCTCCAATATAAGATGTCAGTTCTTCATACCAGCTGACCTATGGCATGCCGAGATTGATGCAGGGCAGATAAGCCAGGTCATCCATAACCTGGTTATCAATGCCCAGCATGCCATGCCTACCGGCGGGACCATAGAACTTAAGGCTGAAAATATGGCTTTGGGTAAAACACAGAGCCTGGGAAGGGGGTTGCCGCTCAAGGAAGGGAATTATATCAGGATCGCTGTAACTGACCATGGCAGTGGTATACCTGCGGATCATCTGGACAGGATATTCGATCCATTTTTTACGACCAAACAGAAGGGCAGTGGGTTGGGGCTGGCTACTTCCTTCTCTATAGCGCGTAATCACGACGGCCATCTCAGTGTCGAATCGGTGCTTGGTTCCGGCTCTACCTTTTATTTATACTTGCCTGCTTCCACCGAAATATCCACCTTGCATGAGGATAAAAAAGAAGAGATCAAACCTTTGGGCAAGGTCAGGGTCCTGGTCATGGATGATGAGGAGGAAGTAAGGAAAATAGCCGGCCGCTTGCTCAAGCATATCGGCTATAAGGATATCGAGTTTGCTGCAGATGGTGCCGAAGCGGTTAAGCTATATAAATCAGGCATGGAATCGGACCAACCCTTTAACCTGGTCATTCTGGACCTGACCATACCAGGGGGCATGGGAGGCGAGTTGGCCATTAAGGAGTTGCTCAAGGTAGATCCCGGGGTCAGGGCTATTGTATCCAGCGGGTATTCCGATGAAGCTGTTATGGCCGATTACAAGAAATACGGTTTTAAAGGCATGGTTGCCAAGCCCTATACCCTCGAAGAGCTTCGTAAAGCCATGCAGGATGTAATAGGTTAGAAAGCTGCGATGACAGTAATGTGGGTCCTGCCGAGCTTTTCATCTACACTCAATCAATATTGACAGATACGGGAAACAAGTTGCAGAATAGCCTTGGTAATTATCGTGGGTTGATGATGTTGCCGGACCAGAATATTATCGCGGTCACATTTATTGGGAGGTAGAGAAATGAGGGTATCGAATTTCAGGGTAGGCCATCCGTTAGCAAGCATTCTAAGGTTATGCCTTTGCCTTGCAGTGATAGGGATCATCATTTTTGGGGCAGCTGATATTACGGTGGCAGCCACTTCTACATCTGGAAGCCCGCCGGAGATCAAGGTATTCAGTGCTGACCCGTTAATATTGAAGGATGGCGGTTCCGCGCTGTATAAGTTTGAAGTTGCGGGTGCCACGAATATTCAGGTAATTGAGGCAGGTGCAATCGTTAAAGAGATCAATAGCACCCGCCCCTCCAATTTTAGAGGGACTGCCAGGGGCAGGACGACCTATCAAATACGGACGGGCAATATCAATGCGTTCGACGCTGTCCTGATAGCAAAAAACGGCAGCGGCGTACAAAAAAAAACGCTGACACTATCGTTTGAAACTAAGCTTCCTCCTTTATCTAATTCGCTGGTCTCGTCCGGGTCTGATAACCAGACTGTAGCACGTACCCCTAAATGGGGGCCTCAATCTTTGATAGCATCTGCTTTTACCCCGTCTGCTACTACGACTAGCGATGCTCCTAAGTTTACGAAATGCACCGACACCTGTAACTATTGTTTGAGGCCGGATGAGGCGGCAGAGCGCGGGTTCACCCAGAAATGCTCTGAGCAGCTCTGTTACTACTCCCCTGATAACCAGCAGAAGTGGTATTGCTACAGCAAACCGGCGACGGTCTGGTGTTGCAAGGACGGCAAGGTTATCGAGACTACAAAGGAACAATGTACGCAGTTGGGAGGTTCCTATTATGCTACCGAGGCGGAGGCAATTAAAAACTGTCAACAAGTATTAGGCTGGTACTGTAGTGCTGGACAGGTTTACCAGGGCACCCAGTCGCAGGCTACCCAGGTGGGGGCTACCTGGTATACTACCCAGTCCCAGGCTTTGCAAGCCTGCCAGGGCTGGTGCTGCAGGGACGGCCAGATCGGTCAGACTTCGCAGTCTCAGTGTGACCAATTGGGCGGTGACTGGTACCCCACCCAGTCCAAGGCGATTCAGGCCTGTCAGCAAACAGGCTATTGCTGTAGTGGTGGCAAGTTATACCAGTCCACCCGGACTCAATGTGCACAGGTGTCAGGTAATTGGTACACCAACCAGTCCCAGGCTGTGCAAGCCTGTCAGCCGGTGACGTACTGGTGCTGTAGCAACGGCCAGGTCTATCAGACAACCACTTATACTACTGGCTGTTACAGGACCCAGGCCGAGGCCCAGCAAGCCTGCCAGTCAACGTGCTGGTGCTGCAGTGGGGGCAAGGTCTATCAGACCTCCACTGCCGCTTGCACCAGGGCCGGAGGCCGTTGTTACTCTTCCCAGTCACAGGCAGCCGCAGGATGCAGGGTCATCCTCAAGTGATGTTTTCTCTTTAGCAGGAAAAAGGGAAAATGAATCCATTCTGTTGGGATAAATCTGGAGGTAGTGAAATGAGGACATCGAATTTTGCAAAAGGCCGGCGTGTTACGGGCTTTTTCAGGTTATGCCTGGGCGTAGTACTTTCATTGTCATTGATTTTGGGATGGATGGCATTGATCCCTGTGCCCGTGCAGGCTACGGGCATTGCACCGGCCGGCCCTGTATCTTATAACTTGCCGGTATGTATACCCTGGCAGCAGCAATTTACTATTGCCCCATCTTGTCCGCCGGGAGGGATAATTTTCTATTGGTTGGTGGGGGTTGGCATACCTGGTTGGGTTAACGTAGATATGAATACAGGGCTGCTAACGGTTTGTCCTGACGCAGCTAGTGCAGGGACCAGCCTCACCTTTCAGGTTTGGTGCACCGAGATGAACGCCTTCCCCTTTTGCATTGGCTTTGCGTCTGCGGATGTCACCCTCAATTTCTTGCCAAATCCGCCACCGTGTGTCACGATCATCAACCCAACGTTTTACCCGTTGGCGTGGGAGTACATACCGTTCTCTATGACGTTGAGCGCCGTTGGTGGAGTGGGACCGTTTGGCTGGAGTGCGGTTGGGTTGCCGGTGGGATTGTCCGTAACGGATACTACCAATGGGATCGTTTCCGGTATCCCCGAGCCGGGCACTTGCGGAATTTATACAGTCACGGCTACTGTTTCCGATAACGGTACCTGCCCCAGTTGCTGTCTGCCCGTCAGCCGCGACTTCGTGCTAATCGTTGATTGTTGGGCCAATTACGTTGCTCTTATATCTGCCAGTACCGGTTGCGATTTCAACGTTGCAATCGGCCCCGGCCTGACGGAAGGCCAAACAACGGTGTTAATCAATGGCTCGCCGGGTGCCACACTCGCAGGAGGTGGATCGCAAACCTTTACGTCGTATCCCTGCCAGAGCAATGTAGTGATGGTTGATCAGACTCTACCCGGCCCTGACCCCAATACAAGGTTTAAAGTCATAGGGCTGAATTATAAAGTGGTGAACGACATCGATAACTACGCCTATTTCGACTATGCGCGGCAGGTACTTATTGAGACGGGCAGCAACCCCGCTGGGGTTGCTCAGCCGTCGGGCACTGGCTTTTACACAGTGGGCGGTTATTTCAGCGGCACTGCCCCAAGCCCCGTTGAGTCCGGCATTCAGAAAGGCGAGAAATACCTCTTCCGGGAGTGGCGCCTGCCTGATGGCAGCACGAATCCCAATAGGGACCTGGTATTTACCGTCAGCAGCGCGGGAAAGGCCATTGCCGAGTACAATACCTACTACCTGCTTACTATAATCTCCGATTATCCATCCGTAAGTGAGAGCTCCTGGGAGCTCAAGGACAGCACCGCTGCTTACAGCCTGGCGTTGCAGGATGTCCCCATACCCAACGCCTGGGGAATCTTCGGTGGAGTAATGAGGCCGGTGAATGCCAGCGGCACCCATGTTATGACTGGCCCTGCAACCGTGAAAATCCAGTGGACGTACGACTATACTGTTCCCATCGTTATCATGATTGTGATCGTACTGTTTATCGTTGGACTTGTGGTACTGCTTGTGCTTGTGCTCGGCCGCTCCAGGTTTCAGGTATTACAATAAGACGCAGGCTGTTTGCTGCGATTAAATAGTTTAAAAGCCCATATCTTTAGCGTAAACAAAATCAGATAATTTAAAGGTAAAAGGCTGAGTAGCATAGTACCGGAATATCCCCCGCTATCAGATCTTGAAATAAAAATGCCCGTCTTATCTAAGACGGGCATTTTTATTTCGCATCTATCCCTTGATATCGGATTCACCTGGCATATTGTTTAGTAAGGCCAGACTGCCGGCATTCCACATGGATTGATCATTCCGTTGGGTTTACTTAAGAAGGGTCATTACCGTTATGTAAATCCAGTCATAAGTGGTATGATAAAATTATCGCAGGATTAATTATTCCTTTACATCTCAGGCTGTGAATGGAGGATAAAGGGCATGGCAGGCAGGGCCGGTAAAAAAGAGACCGTTAAAAGCGCAGTCAGACCCGAGGGGAGAAAGGCTGGTGTTGGGAGGGCGGTTATTTCACGTGCTGCCAACGAACGTCCGAAAAAAACCGGCTTCCCTATCATCGGTATGGGGGCGTCTGCGGGCGGCCTGGAGGCTTTTGAACTCTTCTTCCGCAATATGCCGCCCGACAGCGGTATGGCATTCGTGCTGGTGTCCCACCTCGA
This sequence comes from Chloroflexota bacterium, assembly GCA_026389655.1. Classification (GTDB taxonomy): domain Bacteria; phylum Chloroflexota; class Dehalococcoidia; order GIF9; family UBA5629; genus JAFGLP01. The sequence continues at coordinate 342 of JAPLHL010000115.1, read as the reverse complement.
CCCGGGCCATGCCAGCCTGCTGAGCGAGATCTTGCAGAGGAACACGGTGATGCCCGTTGTCGAAGTGCTGGATCAGGTAGCGGTAGAGCCTGACCACGTATACGTTATCCCTCCCAACCGGGACATGTCCATCTTTCACGGTGCCCTCCAGCTCAGCATCCCCCAAGCTCAGCGCGGGCAGAGGCTGCCTATAGATTTATTTCTGCGCTCGCTGGCTGAAGAACAGGGGGAAAAGGCCATCGGCGTTATCCTTTCCGGGACAGGGACGGATGGGACGCTGGGACTGCGTGCAATTCAGGGGGTGGGTGGGGTCTCCTTCGTACAGGATCCGTCCACGGCGAA
>JAPLHL010000053.1 GCA_026389655.1 Chloroflexota bacterium | reverse complement strand
CAGGCCGACGCGGCAGGGTTCATTCGCCTGTGGGGCCTTCAGACCAGGGTCCATGCACAGGAACAGCTTATTAAACCGGCGCAATCTAAGACCGTAAAAAAGAAGAGCAATAAAAAATAAATTGCGAGGTGTTGGTAGAGGATGACTGTGAAAAAGGAAGCGAGGTTACGGGGCAGGTTCAAAGAAGAGATAGATAGCTCGGTATTGAGCTACGTTGCGTCTCTCCCTTTCGACTGGCGGCTATATAAGTACGATATTGAGGGCAGCATCGCACATGCGGAGATGCTGGCCCATCAGAAGATCATATCTCCGGTTGAATTCCGGAAAATTAAGGATGGCCTTCTGGCTATCCTTAAAGAGATAGAAACCGTTCGCTTCCCGTTTAAGACGGAGTTGCAGGATATTCATATGAATATCGAGGGCCGCCTGTTCGAAATTATCGGGGATACCGCAGGCAAGCTGCATACTGCACGTTCACGCAATGACCAGGTGGCGCTGGATATCAGGCTGTTTGCAAGGGCTTCTGCCATGCAGTCTGTTAAAGCGCTTCAGCAACTCAATGCCGCATTAGTCGGCATAGCCGGTAAAAATATCAATGTTATCATGCCGGGGTACACGCATCTTCAGCAGGCGCAGCCGGTGTTGTTCGCACATCACATGCTGGCGTATTTCCAGATGTTCAGCCGGGACATTGAAAGGTATTATGACTGCCTGGTGCGGATCAACGTGCTGCCGTTGGGCAGCGGCGCGCTGGCCGGCGTTCCCTACCCTGTGGACAGGGAATTCGTTGCCGTGAAATTGGGATTTGATGACGTGAGCGAAAACAGCATTGATGCTGTTTCCGACCGTGATTTTATTATCGAGTTCGAGGCAGTGGCCTCGATTACCATGATGCATCTGTCGAGGCTTGCGGAAGAGCTGATCATCTGGTCCACCCGGGAATTTGGGTTTATTGAAATGGGCGATGCCTATTCGACCAGCAGCAGCATCATGCCGCAGAAGAAAAACCCCGATGTGGCTGAGCTGGCCAGGGGCAAATCGGGTCGCGTTTACGGTCATCTGCTGGGGATGCTGGCAGTCATGAAAGGGCTTCCTCTGGCTTATAACAGCGACCTGCAGGAAGATAAAGAGGGATTTTTCGATACAATCGATACATTGTTGTCCAGCTTACAGGTCATGTCCGGCCTGGTCGGGTCGCTGAAAATAAACCCGTCCAGGATGAAATCTGCTATGAATAGCTACATACTGGCTACGGATGTGGCGGATTACCTCGTTAAAAAGGGGTTGTCTTTCCGTGAAGCGCATGGTGTGGTCAGCCGGCTGGTATCCTATGCGGCGGAAGCTAACAAAGAGTTGGATGAATTAGATCTCAAGGAATATAAGAAGTTCTCGCCCTTGTTCGGCCAGGATGTTCGCAATATAAGTTTGCAGAAATCCATCGAGGCAAGGATGTCCTATGGCGGCACTGCTTCGCAACAGGTTAAGAAGAGCCTTGAGAGAGCAAAGGGAATCGTCCGTAGCTATGAAACAAAATAAAATAAAAATTGCTCCCTCAATCTTGTCGGCGGATTTTAGCTGCCTGGGTGATCAGGTGAGGGAAGTTGTGAAAGCCGGCGCCGACTATATACATGTTGATGTTATGGACGGCCATTTTGTCCCCAACATTACGATCGGGATACCGGTCGTCAAGTCGCTCAGCAAGATAACGAAGGTCCCGCTCGATGTTCATTTGATGATCGAGAAGCCGGAGAATTATATCGAAAAGTTCGCCGAAGCGGGGTCCGCTATTATCACGGTGCATGCCGAGGCCTGTGTTCACCTGGACAGTACGATTAAGGCTATTAAGAGAGCAGGAGTGAAGGCCGGCGTTTCGGTAAATCCTGCTACGCCTCTGACGGCTATTGAAGAGATTCTGTCCATGGTTGATATGGTGGTAATAATGACCGTAAACCCGGGTTTTGGCGGGCAGGAGTTCATTTTCCCGGTGGTTGATAAGTTAGTAAGGCTGAAACAAATACTCTATAATAGGAAAATTAAATTGGAGATAGAGGTCGACGGCGGGATCACAGTAGAAACTGCTAAGATCGCAGTTAAAGCAGGCGCAAATGTATTGGTGGCCGGATCTGCTATTTTCAACTCAAGTCAGGGTATCAGTAGAGCTATTAAGGAATTACGGAATTCAGTATGTTAGTGCGAGACCTTATTTCTGGTCCTGATACACCTGGTGCAAAGATTAAGCCGGATTGCAGTCCCATTAATATTGAATGTAGTCGGTTGGATGTTGGGAAGCCACTTACGCCTGGTGTGCTGTTTGGAATGACTTATTCTATTTCCAAAACGCAATGTTTTGCTGCAAAGATCACATTTGATAGCCAATTTCGAACCCCTTTGTTTGATACTTTACTAATAATTAACAACAATGTTATATAATACCACAACCCATCTCATGTTAAAAGGAGACCAATGACACAAGTGAATTCCTGGAATGGCAAAGACCTTAGAGATATGTTTGCCGCAGGAAGCAACTGGCTTGAAAAAAGCGTTGCCGAGGTTAATGCTATCAATGTCTTTCCTGTGCCGGATGGCGATACGGGTACCAACATGCTGCTCACGCTGCGGTCCGTGATTGAAGAAGCGGACAGGGCGTCCGATGGTACTGCCACAGTGATGGCAAAAGCTATGTCGCATGGGGCGCTGCTGGGTGCAAGAGGAAATTCCGGGGTCATACTCTCTCAGATATTCAGGGGGCTGTCCAAGGGATTGGACGGCAAAGATACATTCAACGGGGCTGATTGGGCCAAAGCGCTTGTGCAGGCGGCCAAGACAGCCAGGGAAGGCCTGTCAAACCCTGTAGAGGGGACCATCCTTACTGTGATCGGGGATGCGGCCAAAGTTGCTATGCAATGTTCGGAGAAGGATCCCAACGACCTTATTGCGATTGTTGAAGCGTCGGTCGCCGAAGCGCGGGAATCGGTTGCCAGGACGCCTTATCTGTTACCGGTATTATTGGAAGCGGGGGTAGTGGATGCAGGGGGACAGGGTCTATACATAGTTATGGATGGGGCCCTGAGATTTTTAAAGGGCGAACTGGAGGACCTGCAGTTTAGAAAACCGCAGATGGTGAGTGCAAATATTACGGCTGCTAAGACTATTAATTTAGTTTCTTCTGAAGAAGAAGAAGCTTATGGGTATTGTACGAATTTCCTGTTGGAAGGGGTGAACCTGGATCCTGAAAAAATAAAGCGCAAACTTGACGGGCGTGGTCAGTCGCTGGTGGTAGCCGGGGATGAGACTGCCATCCGTGTGCATATACATAGCTACGATCCGGGCAGCATACTTGCCTACGCCACTACCCTGGGCACGCTGCACCAGATCCAGATACAGAATATGGATGATCAGCACGCAGGTTTTAAGGAAATGCAGCGGCAAAAGGCGCTCCCTGCTGATATCGCTGTGATCGCTGTGGCGTTTGGTGAAGGCATGACCAGAGTATTTGAGAGTCTCGGGGCTATTGTGGTTAAAGGCGGGCAGACAATGAATCCCAGTGTTAAAGAGATATTGGCCGCTGTTGAAGCTATAGATGCGCAAAAAGTAGTTCTGTTGCCTAATAATAAGAATATTATTCTGACTGCCTCCCAGATTAAAGAGCTTACTAAAAAGAGTATAGAAGTCATTCCTACCAGGACGTTGCCGCAGGGTGTGACTGCCCTTCTGACCTTTAATTATGAGAGCTCTTTGGAAGACAACGTTAAAATGATGAGTGAGGCTACTAAAGGGGTCAAGTCGGTTGAGATCACTACGGCGGCCAGGTCCACACAGATACACGGGCTGAAAATTAAACAGGGGCAGATCATTGGCATTATTGATGACAGTGATCTGGTGGCAGCCGGGGATGATATTACGGAAGTGCTGTTTAGCAGCCTGGAGATAGGCGGAATTGAAGCGGCTGAATTGGTGACACTTTACTACGGGGCTGATTTGAAACCTGAACAGGCGGAAGCCGTACAAAACAAATTGAAGGGAAAATATCCTGGTAAGCAAATTGAACTTGTCAGCGGGGGGCAGCCTCATTATTTCTATATAGTATCGGTTGAATGATTAGAGGGAGGCGTTAAGAATGATCAAGGTTGTATGTGACAGCACGGCGGATATCCCGGCAGATATTATTAAAAAGTTTGGTATCTCCATTGTTCCCATCAATGTTATTTTCGGAACTGAAACGTACAGGGACGGCATCGATATCACGGCAGAGCAATTTTACAAACGGCTTGTAGAGTCAAAAATACACCCGACTACTTCGGCCCAATCCCCCGGGTATTTTTCGGAACTGTTTACCAGGTTATCTAAAGAAACAAATGAAATTCTGGTAATACTTTTTTCAAGCAAAATAAGTGCTACTTATGAGAGTGCCATACAGGCCAAGGCGCTGGTCGGCGATATTGCTAAAATTGAAATTATCGATTCGTTACAGACCTGTGGTGGATTGGGATTACCGGTGATCAAGGCAGTGGAAGCCATACAAGGTGGCGCCAAATTGGAAGAAGTGGTGGCATCCGTGAAGGACTGGTGTTCTCGGGCACATTCCTATATGGTATTTGATACGCTGGAATA
>JAPLHL010000120.1 GCA_026389655.1 Chloroflexota bacterium | reverse complement strand
ACCCCAATAATGTTGCTCACCTCGCTGGATTGCCGGATGAGGTATGCAATTTTGCATCCAATCGGGCATGTGCAGGTAGTCAGGAGAGCGCCGCTCGTGTTGCTATGGGCATTATGCTGGGTGTGTATGATTGCGGTATCTCCTTTGGTGTCGAGCGCATGGGTAGAACACTGACCGGTGATCCGGTATCCAAACCCACAACACGCCGCGATGATTTCAATTTCAAACTTCTGCAGATGACCCCGATCCAGCGCAATATGCCCGAAGATCATTTCAAGTATTTCTCAGTACCTATCCCGGACTATATTCTGGACTCATCTCCACTCGTTCCTATGACACAGACAGCCCAGAATATATGTGATATGTATTCTCTCACCCGCGCGGAACTGGACGCATTTTCTGTGCAGAGCCAGCACAAACTGTCCAAGGCTTATGATGCCGGCCTCTACAAGGATGAAGTCATATCTGTTGAGGTCGATGACCCTGTATTCGATGAAAAAGGGAATTGGGTCCCTGAGAAGAAAGGTCCGATGGTAGTTGTAAATAGGGATGAGAGTGTAAGGGGTGACACCACCATTGAGGGGCTGGCCAAGCTGCCGATCGTCAAAGGTATTGTGAGCTACGGTAATAAAGAACTAATGATTACTGCTGGAAATTCCTGCCCCACTAATTGCGGCAGCTCTGCAATCTTACTCATGTCTGAAGAAATGGCACTCAAGCTGGGGATTGAATACCTGGCTAGAGTCATCGGCTGGGGCAACGGTGGTGTTAAAGCAAAACTCATGGGGCTTGGCCCGGTAGTATCGACCAAGCAGGCGCTTAATATGACCGGCTTGCATCCCGACCAGATTGACCGCGTTGAATTCAATGAGGCATTTGCCTGCCAGGTTATTACCAGTATCAGAGAGATCGGCATTCCTGAATCAAAGGTGAATGTCAATGGCGGCTCAATTGGTATAGGCCACCCCATTGGCGCCACCGGCAACCGCTTGATCATGACAGTCGCCAGGGAATTAAAGCGCAGCAATAAGCGTTATGGACTCTGCACGCAGTGTATCGGTTTTGGACAGGGTATGACCACTATATTCGAAAACCCCGACGCTCCTAAATAGTAAATGCAGGTGTCAGCGGGAGCGTCAAAGGGAGCGGCAGAAAAAATAAAGCTGTATCCTGTGAAGTGGAATCTCTTGGGGGAAGAGAGCAAACGCGCTCCGCTGGCATGCTAAAGATGCGGCCGACATCGACATAGCAGCTGTAAACGGCGGCGGATCTCCTTTCGGGCCGTTCGCACTGGCCAAGGGCATGGGTTGGGCCAAAGTAGCCGAGAGATGTGAATCTATAGCGCAAAAAACGGGTATTAAATGGTTTTTGCCCACAGAAACACTGAAAAAGGGTAATATCCAGGTTTTGTTGAATAACCTTTGCAACGGTGAAGAGAGCAAGCTCCCACGCACTGCGTGGGAGCCTCGCAAGTTGGAAGAGAAATCAGATCAATACGGGAAGCTGAACGATGTGTTCGCCACCGTGATCATTGTGATCAGCAGGGCATTCAGCAGGGCACCCATCCAAATACTGCCGGTCAACCGGTACAGCTTGATATTGAGATACCCGGCGATGCCAAGGATAGGCACGAAGGGGATCATCAAGATCGGCCCAAGGGCACCAGCACTGGCGAGCAATGACCCCGGCGCAATAACGAGGCCCCAAAAAGTATATCCATTGAACAGCAACGGCAGGTACGAGATCGCCAGGAACACCACCGGTGCCAGGATATTGAACAAGACCGACATCCAGGTCTGCTTGCTCTCGCTCCAGTTGGCGAAGGTGTTTCGGCTGATCATAATGCTGTTGACGGCAAAGTACACCAGGAAGAACGGCAGGTACTTGATTGCCACCCAAATCTTGCTGGCGCTGAAGATACGCAGATCAAAGGACCAGATACGGAAATCAACCTGGTAAATGTAATCAACGAAGAAGAGCAGAATGTAAGCCGCACTGACCACTGCGATTGCCAGGAGGGCAGTCTTCCAGAAGTTGCGCCAGGGGATCTTGATCCCGAACTCCTTCCCACGGCCCTTAAATTTACCGGAACCGATGCGAATCGCCAGCAAACCGACCAGGCCGCATCCCGCGGCCCAAAGACCGATTCCGCCGGTGGTGTCCTGGGGTAACCAATTGTTGAGCAGGAGCAAATAGCCGCCCATTATCAAGGGGAACATCAAAACGACGCACAGAAGTACGTTCAAGACAATGGAAGTGATAAAGCGCTGCCGCTCCTGCCCAGTTTGCAGTGCCGGAACAGGTGTAACCCCGGCAGTCCGGAGCTCACTGAAGAATGGGAGCGATAGCAATAGGTCCGTGAAGGGCACCAGGAAAATGAAAAAGCCTACCAGTCCCACCAGGTTGAAAAGTTCCTTCATCCACCAGATCTGGTTATCGGGCGGCAGGGGATGGGGGGCGGGTAGCGTTGCCTCGAAGAAACTAACAACCTCGCCGGCCGATTGCAATGAAAAATGGTTCTGGGCATGCGTCTCGCGCGGGTTGTACATGACAAGTCTATACCCGTTGTTCGGGTTGGCATAGACCTTGCCTTCCTCCAGCGCGCCGGTTCGCTGGACGCCCGTCTGGACTGCCAGCAGATTGTGTGCCAGGTCGCTCGACAGAAGCTGCATCGCGCTGTAACCGCTGGCCGCGAAGAACTCATCATACTTTGCCATAATGATGCCCAGGTCACACAGGAAACCGCCATTACCGGATAGGTCGTTGTTCGCAGCGAAGCCTTGGATCTCAACACTGCTCGGATAGGTGCCAATCGTTAGGGCGGATGCGACCTTGTTGAGCTTTTTTGCATCAGCCGCACTCGCACCGTTCGCTATCGCTTTCCGTTCCAGGCTGGTGTAGTAGTCAGCGGTAATGATGGCGTAACCGCCGCCCATGGAATGCCCGGTGACGCCAATGCGGGTAGCATCCACGAAAGGCAAGGTGGCAAGGTATTCCACTGCATCCAACATTCCACCGGTGCGCACATTGATAGTGTCAGCAAAGCGTGCATCGGGAACGGAAGAATCTCCATGTTTGTAAGCGTTCATGGCAAAGACAACATAACCGCGGCGGGAAAGTTCCACATAAGTGATATCCTGCATCTCGCGGTTGTTCAGGTAGCCATGGCTGGCGACAATAGCAGGCGCAGGGGTATCGATAGTGGCCGTAGCCGGAACGAGGAGGTAGCCGGTGAGTGTGCCGACTTTGGTGACAAGGGAGATCTCCTTGACATCCACCCCGCCAAAGCTGGTCTGCACCGCGCCCGAAACCAGCATGCTAATCAGGACAAGTAAAACGGAGATAACCAACAAAGTCTTGGATCGTTTATTCATGCTTCCTCCTGGGATTGATTGTCCGAGGGCACAGTTTCTTATAAACCATTATCGTGGCATCCCTCCAATTTAAATTGACAATACGCTAACAGATATCCTACTATATCTATATTAGTCGGTCAACTGACTAATTAGTTATTATCAGTTCCAGGCATATGAGTGATCTAACGGATTACGAATAAAATCAGGGAAGGTTCCGCGATAAATTGGCGGCAATTAACGTAATTATGCTCATGGAGATGTGGGCGCTGCGTCGTTACGAATTTGACAGCCACTATACATCTGAGAGGTACCTGAAACTTCAGGTAGAGATGATATTGCGCAGTTCAGGCTATTGCACGCAATTGTCTCAAACTTGCTTATTTTGCAGGCTGTGGCGCTGGAGAATCTGAAGATCATCAGTGCCAAGCTGGAATGGAGATAAGTGTCTGCAGAACCATCAACGCAGCCAATCTGTTTGCGTACATCAGATAGACAACGGAGGAATCCTTTATGAGAGCAAGTCACAGGCAGCATAAGACAGATAAGAAAAACAAATCCGCTCGACGGTCAGGTGGTAACCCTTGCAGTATTACGAGAGAAAGGCTAAAGGGGACTGATGCCGATTTGACGTCATTTCATTTTCTTCATGATGGCAACTTCTATGTATTTAGCTATGAGAAAGGGGGAAAGAGGAACCATACTTTTATAGATACCGGAGATTTTCGTTACCGAGATCAGATAGTGCCCATTCTAACTGATAATGGTATTGACCCTGCTAATATCGAGCGAATCATCATAAGTCATCGTCATCCTGACCACAGCGGCTTAGCTGAAATATTAGCTAGGCAATCGAAGGCTAAGATCCTCGTACATTCAAACTTTCGGGCCTTCGTCGAA
>JAPLHL010000499.1 GCA_026389655.1 Chloroflexota bacterium | reverse complement strand
TGCGCACCGAATAGCCGGACGAAACGATATTTGTCACCTTGTCTTTACTATTGAGCTTCCTGGCCAGCTTCATGCCCTCGATTCCGCCGCAGCAGCATGAACAGCAGGAGCAGATTACACCGGTCCTTCCGCCCGTCTCCGTCTTGAGCCATGCGGCAATTATCCTGTTCAGCCTGACTGATTCCTGCAGCAGTTCCAGTGCCTCGGTCTGTGTAATCTTACGCACATGATACTGCGCACAATGCTCCAGCCAGAATTCGGCAGTCGTCCTGCCGACCGCCATGCAAACATTGACCGGCTCGCAATGCTGCTTTCTCGAAAGCCGGCAGGGGCAGTCCATCACGGCGATGAAATCCGGTTGACTGAATATTATCTTGTTGGCAGCGCTGAAAGGAATAATCTTTTTGGCCGTATCATCGTTTATGATGATGTCGTGGTCGAGAGTGAGGATCTTACGCGCATCGTTAAAGGTCAGCACCTTGGCATGGTAATTTTCGTATACCTTCCTGAACGCCAGGGAAACCGGCCGGCTGGAGCCGAACCGGTTTACTAAAAGCTGGCCTGCAGCCAGGAATGATCTGACGTATTGCTCATAAAAAACGAAATATACATAGTTATGAATGGCGCGGTCCACCCGCCACCCATGCATTTTGAAAATATTTAATGTCGATTTTTTCATGCGGATACATCTTATCACACCTCGCGTAGCTGACTTTGTGCGTGACTTCATAAATGCAATAGTGTAAACTACGCTCGGATAGGGTGATAACAGGGCATAATGCCCTTATCATAAAAAAGAGAGGAGGTTGCAGCATGGTGAGTGATCCCTATGCCAGTAAATTCTGGAGAAAGTCCTTCGACCCGCACGTGAAAGACCACTTCGACTACCCCGAGAATAAGCTTTTCACCGACCTGTTCCTGGAAGCCGTAAATGAGGTACCTGATATTACCGCGGTCTATTACATGGGAAAGGAAATCACCTTCAGGCAGCTCGACGCGCTCTCCAACCGTTTTGCCAATTTTCTTATTAAACAGGGCCTGAAACCGGGTGACGTGGTCGGGGTATATTCCCTCAACCTGCCGGCTTACTACATCGTTATACCCGCCATCTCCAGGGCAGGCTGCGTGCTCTCCGGCGTCAGCCCGCTGCTGACACCCAGGGAGTTGGAGTATCAGCTCAACGATTCGGGCGCTAAAATTCTGGTGGCGCTTGACCTTTTCTGGGGCAATATCAGCCAGGTCATAAGTAAGGTCAAGCTGCAGGCTATCGCTCTTACCGGCTTCAACGATTTTCTGCCAGATGCACAGCCGCTCAAATTGCCCGAGTCATCGATACCAATATACCGTTTTACTGACATCATACAGGAGCATCCCGCCGATCCAGTGAATGTCAGGGTCAGGGGCGAGGCGCCGATGTTGATGCAATATACAGGGGGAACGACCGGCCCATCAAAGGGCGCCGTGCTGACGCACAATAACATCGTCCGCCATATGATCCAATTTGCCAACTTCCTGGATTCCACCAGGGGACAGGAGCGCCTTCTCTGTCCCTTCCCGCTCTTCCACCAGGCTGGACTGTTCAACGGCATGTTCTGCCTGGTTATGGCCACACCGCAAGTTGCCATACCCAACCCGCGTGATTACGACTTCATCATTAAGACCATCAAAGAGTACAAGCCTACTGTAATCTCAGCCGTTCCCACCATCTTTCTCGAGCTGATGAAGAAGCCGGAATTCCGCGAGCTTGATTTCTCCGGAATCTGGGGCTGCGTCGCCGGCGCAGCGCCCTTCCCAGTTGAATACCTCCAGGGTTTCGAGGACATTGTGGGCAAGGACAAGTTCAGCGAGGTTTACGGCATGACCGAGACCAGTCCACTCATTACGGCCAACCCGCGCTATGGCAAGCGCAAATTCGGTTCGGTTGGTTTACCTATCTGCGACACCGAAGTCAAGATAGTAGATCCGGCCACTAAAGAACCGGTCCCGATAGGCGAACCTGGTGAGCTGGTGGTCCGCGGGCCGCAGGTGATGAAAGGCTACCACAATAAGCCCGAGGAAACGGCCAACGCCCTTAAGGACGGTTGGTTCTATACCGGTGATATCTGCCGGATGGATGAAGAGGGCTATGTCTGTATCGTCGACCGCCTCAAAGATATGGTCATTGTCTCCGGTTATAAGGTATTCACCCGGGAGCTTGACGACATAATTATCGAGCACCCCGATGTTGCACTGGCTGCCTCTGTGGGTATTCCTGATCCCAACCGGCCGGGCAACGAGACAGTGGCCACTGCCATCGTGCTCAAGGAAGGCATAGATAAGACCGAAGCTGAAAAAGAAAAGATACGCGAGTTCATCCGGCAGCGCGAAGCCCCCTACAAGGTTCCCAAGATAGTCGAGTTCATGGACACTCTGCCTACCAGTGCCGTGGGCAAGATATTGAAACGGGAACTACGGGAGATATTAAAGGCTAAATAAACGGGCTTAAAGGAAAGGGCGCTTAAGCGCCCTTCCCTTGTATTTTAATACCCGGATATTCTATGCTGATTTAGGCGGTTAGCCCATCCTATGGCTAATGGAATGATACCCCTGCTCATCATCATCTGCTCGATGACCTTTGTGGCGAAAGTCAATTTAACTTAGACCCAATGGAAGTATCCCGGTGAGATATGATAGAATCCTTAACATCGTATACACCGGGAAAAGCCTAGCCCCCTTATGATATAGCCTATGTGTCTATCTAACTAACGGGGCTGATATCATATGTTGTATCTGGCTAAAGGAGAGAAATGCTGAAAAAAATCAGCCTGATGTTGATTCTGTTATTTTCAACGATTACATTTATCCCGGTTGCCCTGGGATGCGCCAGCCAGAAAGAAGTCAATATGCCGATTGTTCTATTAACCGACTATGGCAGCGAAGACTATCGTATCTCCCAGTTGAACGGGATCATCTATAGTAATAATCCCGAAGCCAGATTGATAGATGCCTCTTATAGTGTTCCAGCGTTTGATATAGCTACCGGGGCTTTCATTCTGGACATAGCTGCCAAGGAATTCCCGGAGAATGTAGTCTTTATCAGCATCGTTGCCCCATATACTCAGCCGGAAACAAAATACCTTGTGCTTACAACTAATAAGAACCAGATCTTTGTGCTGCCTGACAACGGACTGCTGACTTACGTTGCCAGGAACTCTGGGATAAAGACCATCTATCAGATAACCAAACAGGAACTATTTGATAAGCCTATAAAAGAACTTGTTGCTGAACGTGTGCAGGGTAAGATAGGTGCACTCATTGCTTCAGGCTTTCGCCCGCAGGATTTTGGAATCCCTGTGACCACTTTCAAAACTCTGGATATTCAAGAGCCTGCGATTACAGATCACAGGCTTATGGGTACAATAATCTACATCGACCATTATGGTAACGCTATTACCAATATATCGGGAAAAACGTCCAATGAATTTGGCCTGAAGCCGGGAGATTTAGTCAATGTAGATCTCCCTCAGGGCACAGTTTCCGCCAAATTCGGCATAATCTACTCGGATGTCCCTAAAGGTGAGGCCATCGTACTAGTTAGCAATAGTCTCGGTATGGTCCAGCTATCAATTAACCTGGGCAATTTCGCCAGCACATACGGCGTAAAAGCCGGGACAAAGATTGAATTAGATAAATAGCGTCCCAGAAGGCGTGTGACCTTTTTTAAAAAGCATCGCTGTAAATTGCCTGCTGGTATTCAAGTTAATAGCTTTCCGTTAGCTCTTCCCTTTTTTTGAATGCTTGCGTAG
>JAPLHL010000455.1 GCA_026389655.1 Chloroflexota bacterium | reverse complement strand
TCAGGCTCGACATGTCTGAGTTCATGGAGCAACACAACGTCGCCAGACTGGTCGGCGCCCCTCCAGGATATATAGGATATGAAGAGGGAGGCCAGTTGACGGAGGCTGTCAGGCACAACCCCTACTCCGTGATACTTCTTGATGAAATAGAAAAAGCGCATCCCAATGTCTACGATATCCTGCTGCAAATCATGGATGATGGCCACCTGACCGACGCCAAGGGCAGGCGCGTAGATTTCCGGAATACCATACTTGTCATGACCTCCAACGTTGGCGCCGAATTGATAAAGCGTGATTCCAGCCTGGGCTTTAGCGTCAGGGGAGATGAAGACAAGAGCCGCCAGGTAGCTTACGAAAAGATGAAGGACAAGGTACTGAGTGTTATGAAGAATAAATTCAGGCCGGAGTTCCTCAACCGTATAGATGCTGCCATAGTGTTCCACGCTCTTTCCAAGGAGCACATCAGGGAGATAGTTAACCTTATGCTTCGTGAGGCTGTTGCTTCCATGCTGGAGAAACAGATTACCCTTGAGATTTCCGGTCCTGCCAGGGATTACCTGGGTGAAAAAGGATATGATCCGAACTATGGTGCACGTCCTTTGCGCAGGGTAATTCAGCAGGAAGTTGAGGACAAACTATCCGAGAATGTACTGCGCAGCGAATACGAAACCGGGTCCACAGTGGTCGTCGATTATAATGGCACGGAGATCGTAATAAAAAAGCAGGAGAAAGCTGCGGTCTCAGTTGTGGAGTCAGCTGTGGAGAGCAAATTGCTCAGCGGTGACAGCAACATGCTGCTCAGCGATAGCAATCCGCAGCCTTAAAGCACCGGATCTGAATAGAATAAAGAGGCGGAGTCCAGTATCACCACTGGCTCCGCCTTTTCTTACATGAATATTGTCCTTAAAGCAAAGTGCCATCATTTTTGCTATTATTTGCTAACGCAGCTATCCATTTCAGGGCAGGAATAAATTGGAAAAATCAAAACTAAAGACGGTTTTTGTTTGCCAGAACTGTGGGAAGGAAAGTCCCAAATGGCAGGGCCGTTGCCCCGCTTGCGAGGAATGGAATTGCCTGGTGGAAACCACGGTCACGGTAACAAAGAATGCCAGCGGACCACGCCTGGATACATCTAACGTCCCGCAGGAGTTGCTGAAGATACAAAAGGACAGCTATACTCGTACGGCCTTTCCGATTGAGGAGTTGAACCGGGTACTGGGTGGCGGCCTTGTGGCAGGATCGGTAGTACTGATCAGCGGTGACCCCGGGATTGGCAAATCGACACTATTGCTGCAGATATCGGATGCTATAACACGCAACAAGAATGGGCAGGTCGTGTATGTATCAGGGGAGGAGTCATCGCAACAGCTCAAAATGCGGGCGGAACGGCTTGGTGTTAGCGGTGGCGGACTTTATATTTACGCTGAAACAAACATGGAAAATGTCATGGCCCGGCTGGAGAGTATGGAACCGAACCTGGTTGTCGTAGATTCGGTGCAGACGGTATACCTGGAAGACATGACCGGCGCGCCCGGCAGCATCGGGCAGATACGTGAGTGCACATTGCGTTTATTGCGATGGGCCAAGAAATCCGGCGTCCCCGTTTTTATTTCAGGGCATGTAACCAAGGACGGCGCAATAGCAGGGCCTAAAGCTCTTGAACATATCGTGGATGTCGTCCTTTACCTGGAGGGGGAATCTTTTAACAGCTACCGCATTTTAAGGAGTGCTAAAAACCGGTTTGGGTCAACTAATGAGGTAGGTGTTTTCGAAATGTGCGGCTCCGGCCTTGTAGAAGTCGCGAATCCTTCGCAGTTTTTCCTGGAATCGTTTGTCAATGGAGCGATAGGCGCGGCAGTAGTCCCGACCCTGGAAGGGAGCAGACCGCTGCTGGTAGAGATACAAGCCCTGACCAGCCTCGCCGCCTATGGACCGCCCAGGCGCATCAGCAATGGCGTGGATTTTAACCGTTTATTATTAATATCGGCTGTGCTGACCAGGCGCGCCGGGGTTGGCTTGTACAACCAGGATGTGATCGTCAATGTTACTGGCGGTATCAAGATATCCGAGCCTGCTGCCGACCTGGGCATAGCTATGGCAATTGCATCGAGCTTCAGGGATGCTCGTGCCATATCGGGTACGGTGTCTATCGGGGAAATCGGCCTGAGCGGCGAGTTACGGTCAGTGCCTCAGATCGAGAGGCGCATTTCGGAAGCTGCCAGGTTGGGTTTTACCAGGTGTATCATTCCAGCGTCTTCAAAGAAATCTTTCCCCGGTTCAAGTGGCGTAGAAATCATCAGGGCCGGGAGTATAGCTGATGCATTGAGGTCCGGTCTGGAAAAGGTTTCCAGGAAAAAGGAACCCGAGGCAGAGCAGGATGTCTAAAGTAGCTGCAATCGTGGTAGGCGCCGGCCTGGGACAAAGGATGGGCAAGGACAAAACGTTCCTGACTCTCGGAGGAAGGGCGGTTATTTCATGGTCAGTAGATGTGTTACAGAAAAGTCAGTCTATTGATTCAATCGTCCTGGTTTTACATAAGGATACAATGGACATGGGTAGAAAGCTGGTTGCCCGGAGTAGTTGGTCGAAAATAAATGCTATCTGTGAGGGCGGTGAGCTCAGACAGGATTCGGTCAGGAGTGGATTAAATGCTATTAATGTCAGCGACTGGGTTCTGATTCACGACGGGGCAAGACCATTTTTAACAGGGAGGCTGATTGAGGATGGCATACAGGCGGCAATTGAAACCGGCGCTGCCGCTGCTGCGGTCGAAGTAAAAGATACGGTCAAACAAGTGGACGATTCAGGTATTGTTACCAGGACCTTGCAGCGCAACAGGTTGAGGGCCATTCAGACCCCGCAGGTTTTTCGGTTTGATTTATTGAAAAAAGCCTATGAACTGGTTAGTGGTGAATTCACTGATGACGCAGGTGTTGTAGAACGTGCGGGTTACAGGGTAAAGCTATACCCGGGTGAGTATGAAAATATAAAGATTACAACGCCTGAAGACCTGATGCTGGCTGAAATTATTGCGAAGAGGCATATGGAATGAGAGTTGGAATAGGTTACGATGCTCATGTGTTGATTACCGGGCGGCCTCTGATATTGGGGGGAGTGCAGGTCCCATATGAAAAAGGGCTTGAAGGTTACAGCGATGCAGATGTACTTGTACATGCCATCATGGATGCACTGCTCGGGGCGGCAGGCTTGAAAGATATAGGCCACCAGTTCCCCACCGGTGATCCAAAGTACAAGGGTGTATCCAGCATACATCTGCTTGAGCAAATGGGGCGGATGGTTGCCGCTAAAGGCTTTACCATTAAAAATATAGATAGTACATTGATAGCACAGTCTCCGAAAATAGCATCCTATATAGACGAAATGCGGCATAATATTGCTACTGCTTTACGTATCGATGACGATCAGATAATGGTCAAGGCCACTACGACCGATGGGCTGGGTTTCACTGGCAAAGGTGAAGGAATGGCTGCTCAGGCCGTTGCGTTACTTGAAGAATAGCTATACTAAATTACGAGGTGTTAAATGAAGATCTTTAACACATTGTCCGGCCAAAAGGAGGAATTCATTCCTCAGGACAATGAAGTAAAAATGTATGTCTGTGGAGTCACAGTCTACGATGTATGTCATTTCGGTCATGCGTTATGCTATGTCTCCTTCGATGTCATCCGCCGGTATCTGGAGTATAAAGGCTATAAAGTAAAATACGTGCAGAATTTCACTGATATAGACGACAAGATAATCAACAGGTCGAATGAGCGGGGGATACCTTGGAAGGACCTGGTAGAAAAATATATTGCAGAATATTTCGTTGATATGGACGCTCTTAATATTAAAAGGGCCACGATATATCCCAGGGCGACCGAAGAGATTCCAATGATTATCGATGTTGTTAAAACGTTGGGTGAAAAGGGGCATGCTTACGTGTCGGAAGGCAGTGTCTATTTCAGCGTAAAAAGTTATCCCTCCTATGGAAAACTGACACATCAGAATGCGGATGATATGAGGGTAACGGCAACCACCGAATCCGAGAAAAAACAGGACCCTCTGGATTTTGCCTTGTGGAAAGCGGTCAAGCCGGGTGAACCTGCATGGCCCAGCCCATGGGGAGATGGCAGGCCGGGCTGGCACATCGAATGTACTGCGATGTCGATAAAACATCTTGGCAAGACGCTGGATATTCATGGGGGCGGCCAGGACCTGGTATTCCCCCATCATGAAAATGAGATGGCACAGTCGGAGTGCTATACCGGGATTGAGCCGTTTGTGCGTATCTGGATGCATAATGGTTTCTTACAGTTAGGCGCTGATAAGATGAGCAAATCCCTCGGTAACCTTGTGACCGTGAAACAAGCTTTGGAACGCAACAGCGCTGATGCCATAAGGCTTTTTATCATCAGTTCATATTACCGTATGCCTCTTCGTTACAGCCTGGAAGCGCTGGATGCGGCCGAAACAGGTGCCGAAAGAATGCGGCAGGCACTAAAAGTGGGGGGAAAAGCAGGAGGCGCATCACTGGATGCCTTGCCTTTTAAGGCCAGGTTTATTGAAGCCATGGACGATGATTTCAATGCTCCCCAGGCTGTGGCTGCCTTAGTTGAGTTGGTCCGTGAGATCAACCGCGGAGCAGAGAAGGGTATGGATATTTCAGGGGCCCAGCAGATGCTGAAGGAACTTGCGGGAGTGATCGGGTTTACACTAGAGGGAAAAAGGATTCAACTCCACGGTCTTCAAGAAGTAGTGATTCGAGAAAAAATCCAAAAGCGCAATGAGTTCCGCAAAGCCAAAGAGTGGAAAAAAGCGGACGAGATTCGCGACGAGCTATTGAAATCGGGTATTGCTATTGAGGATTCGCCGAGAGGCACTACCTGGAAAGTGGTTAAGTAGCGCCTCCCGGCTGAATATTAATTGAGTTAATTACAAACTGAGCTGCTGGGCCACAATATTTCTATGGTAGTCTGCATCGCCATAAGCCAGTTCTCCTGACTTTGCACGCCTGAAGTAAAGGTGCATATCATGGTCCATAGTAAAGCCAATGGCGCCGAAAATCTGATGGGCCAGCATTGCTACGCGTTTAAAAGCATCGCTTGTCCATGTTTTGGCCATGGAAGCTATCATTTCGGAAGGAAGCCCTTCGCTGAGCGACCAGGCGGCTTTGTACATTATGAACCTTGAGCCGTCCACGTCGGTAACCATATTGGCGCAGTAATGCTGGATTGCCTGAAAGCTGCCGATCGGGTGTCCGAACTGGACTCTCTCCTTGGCGTAGCTGACCGCCATATCCAGGGAAGCCTGCGCGCCGCCGACCATTTCCGCACATTTGGCTACTGCTGCCTTCTGTAAAGTCAACTGAAGAACTTTCCATCCATCGTTGAGTTTACCTACAATATTTGCTTTCGCAACCTTGACGTCTTTGAAGACTACTTCACACAATTTGTCGCGTGCCAGCGTTTTCAGCAGGGTGGTTTTAATGCCGGCGCTTTTAGCATCGACGATGAAAAGCGTTATGCCGCTTTCCGGCTTTGGTCCTTTCTTCGTCCGGGCGGCCACCAGCATGTAATCGGCAACGTTGGCATCGGGAACGAAAAGCTTGGTCCCGTTCAAAATATAGTCGTCGCCTTTAGCTTCGGCAGTAGCATTTATGGATGCTGCTGTATAAGTGCCGTCCTCTTCTGTCAGAGCGAGGGTCATGATAGTTTCGCCGTTCACTATCTTATTCAGATATTCCTTTTTCTGCTCTTCGTTGCCGGCGTCAACGAGCGTAAGGCCGGACAGAATAACGGTTGAAAAGAACGGTCCGGGAACTATATTGTAACCCATCTCCTCGAGCAGCACTGTCAGATCGAGGAAACTGCCTCCGTTGCCCCCGTACTTCTCGGGATACGCTAATCCCATCCAGCCCAATTCCGCCATCTTCTTCCAAAGATCTTTCGAATAGCCGGAATCACTCTCATCAAGTTCCCTTACTAATTTCTTGGGGCACTCTTTGCTGAGAAACTCATGTGCCGATTTTTTTAACATTTCCTGTTCTTCATTTAAACCCAGGTCCATTTTATTCTCCTACAAATTATTCTTTAACCAATACTTGGTGTGAACGTCGTCGTCCTATTTCCTCGGAAGGCCCAGACCCCTTTGCGCAATGATATTGCGCTGGATCTCCGAAGCGCCTGCGCCGATGACAGCGGATATTGAGTCGAGGTATCCGATACAGACCCTTCCATCGAGGGGTGCATATGGCGAATCATGATTGAGCTGTCCACGCATGCCCAAAACGTCCATCCCTACACCTGCAAGTTTTCTGCTGAGCTGTGTTGCTACCAACTTCAGCACCGATGCCTCGATATTGGGGTGCATATTATTGTCCATCATCCAGGCCGTTTTAAAAAAGTACATGTAGGCTATCTCTATTTCGATGGCGAGATCGGCCAGTTTCTTCCGCACTGCGTAATTTTCGCTGATAGGCTTACCGTCGCGTTTTGTCTCTTTGGCATATTTGACGATGTCCTCATATTGCCTGCGGAATCCGCCGATAGCTATTGCCAGCCTTTCGAAATCCAGGGCTACCATCAGGTAGAGGAAACCCAAGTTCTTTTCGCCAACGAGGTTCTTCTTTGGAATGCGGACATTATCGAAGAAGACCTCGTTAAATGAATGAAAGCCGACGATATTGATTAGAGGGCGTATGGTAATGCCGGGCGTTTTGTTATCCACGATAAACATTGAAGTCCCTTTATGAGCCGGTACGTTAAGGTCAGTCCTTGCTACCATCCAGCCGTAATCTGATATATGAGCGCCGCTGCTCCAGATTTTCTGGCCGTTTACGATAAAGTCATCCCCGTCTTCCACCGCCTTAGTCTGGATTGCCGACAGGTCGGAGCCTGCGTTGGGTTCGCTGTAGGCCAGCCAGAACCGGAGATTGCCTTTCATGATTTTGGGGATCCACTCTTTCTTGAACTCGTCGCTCCCGTACCGCATGATCGTCGGGACCACGATGAGCATGGCGGTATCCGATCCAGGCGCCCTGTGGTAGCTTAACCTTTCCGCGAAGATTGCTTGCTCTACCATCGACCGCCCGCCCCCGCCGAGCTCTTTTGGCCAGGCCATTGTAGTCCAGCCTTCCTCATACATGCGTTCACGGAACCTGTCAACGGCCGGGTCGCGCTCCTCGAACTCGAGAATCGCTCCGTATCCTCCCGGCCAGTATAGGCTTTTCTCAGAATAGCCCGGCGGCACATTGGTTTTAAGGAAATGCTCGACCTCCTTCTGGAAGTCCAGCTGTTTCTTGTCTAATTTAAAATCCATGTTACTCCTACTGTTAATAATGTATGGGCAGCCTATTTACGGGGCAGACCGAGGCCACGCATTGCAATTATGTTTTTCTGTATCTCGTTGGTCCCTCCGCCTACTCCAATGGATAACGAAGCAAGGTAATTTCGTGTTATTTCCGCCTTGCCTATCGCCCATTTGGAACCAGGCATCAACTGGCCGTATTGGCCCAGTACGCGCATGCCGACATCGGATATGCGTCTTAACAAATCGCTGCCAAATAGCATTGCCATTGAAGACTCGTAACTGGAGTGTGCCCCGATGCTGTAAATCCAGGCGATGCGGTAGCACATCATGCGTGCCACTTCGATATTAACTGCCATCTCGGCCAGGTCGCTCTTGATAGCCGGGTCATCAATGAGGAACTTTCCGTTGCGTTTGATAGTCTTTGCATAGGCTACCAGGAAATTAAGAAGCATCTGGTTAGCTGCGGCTGTCTGCACACCGGATCGTTCGAAATCAAGGGCCATTGCCAGTTGGAACCACCCGTTGTTCTTTAC
>JAPLHL010000065.1 GCA_026389655.1 Chloroflexota bacterium | reverse complement strand
AGACCATGACTATTGCGCTTGTAAATAGCGCATTCGAGGAATTGTCGGGTTATACAAAGAGCCAACTGGAAAATGGGATGAAGTGGATGCAGCTTGTTCATGAAAATGACCGTGCAGATATGGGTGAACACCATATAATGTGTGCGTGGACACAGGTTTCCAGTAACAGGCAATGCACGTTTCGAATGACTAAAAAAGACGGGCAAATCAGAGATGTGTATTTGAGCATGGCTAATATTCCAGGTACCAAGAAAGGCATTTTTTCGATGGCTGACATAATGGGGGCCATGTCCTCACCCCGTCAGTAGAAGCTGACCCTTACAAACTTGGACCATAATCATTTTTTAGGCTCACGGTCTGTCTTCGTTGCTTTCTTGTGGTTCCTATAACCAATATATTTATTACTGCCAAATAGATAATTTGCTCCACACAAAATATTTATGCTATCCTTATAATATGAGTATAAAAAATGCTTGTATGGAGACTGAGGACAGAAGAATGACTGAAAAAGATGAAGTTGTCGACCGCATTTTGCAGGGTATTTCTGATATATTCCGCGAGGTGCTGCCGCTGGCGCACAAGGAATTGCTGGAAATGGACCTGACTGCGCCGCAGCTAAAAGTAGTCCTGCTGCTGTATCTCTACGGCTCCAAGCGTATGAGCGAACTGGCGGGGTCGCTGGGTGTCACCCTTGCGACGGCCACAGGAATAATGGACCGTCTGGTTGAGAGGGGCCTTGTATCAAGGGAAAACTTGAAAGATGACCGCAGGGTAGTTATGTGCCGCCTTTCTGAACAGGGCATGGAGATGACTGACAATTTGTGGAAGACCTCGCGTGAGAAGGCCAGGGAATTGCTGTCAGGTATGGAGCTATCACGTCTGAAGATGATAGATGAGGCTCTGGGCGACATGATTGCAGTGAGTGCGGATGAAACGAAGGCCCCTATTTAGTGATGAACGCGAATCATATGAAAATGAGTCCTCGCAAGAAGAAAGGAAGTTAATAATGAGCGTATTAGTGACAGGTGCAACAGGGCACATAGGTAATGTACTCGTGCGCCAACTGGTGAAAAACGGTGAAATAGTAAAGGTATTGCTGCTGCCTTCCGAAGACGATCTGCCCCTGCGCGGGCTCGATGTTGAGATTGTCCGGGGAGATGTGTGCCATGTAGATTCCATGGTGCAGTCTTTTAAGGGAGTTGATACTGTATATCACCTGGCCGGAATAATATCTATCTCCTCCGGCCATGACGAGATATTGCACAGGGTCAATGTAAAGGGTACGCAGAATGTGATCAAGGCCTGTGAGGTAAATAACGTTAACCGGCTGGTGTATACAAGTTCCATCCATGCCCTCAATGAGCCGCCTCACGGGACCGTGATTGACGAGAGCTGTCCTCCCGATCCCCACCACGTTCTGGGTGAGTATGCCAAGTGCAAAGCGCAAGCGACGCTGGAAGTGAAGAAGGCGGTGCACCAGGGGATGGATGCAGTAATCGTATGCCCTACAGGCGTTATCGGTCCATATGATTTCCGCATCTCAGAGATGGGGCAGCTTATCCTGGATTTCACGCGAAAGAAGTTAAGGGCCTATATAGATGGCGCGTATGATTTTGCGGATGTGCGGGACGTGGCGCGCGGTATGCAACTGGCTGGTAAGAAAGGGCGCAAGGGTGAGACCTACATACTCTCCGGTGAGCAGGTCTCTGTAAAGGACTTGATGGGGATGCTGCAGGACATCACGGGAATTAAAGCTCCATTGTACAAAGTGCCCTCGTGGCTGGCCCGTACGGCAGGCGTGGTGGCACCTCTTTATTACCGCCTGATCAAGAGCAAACCCCTATTTACCACCTACTCGATAGACGTACTGGCCAGCAATTCGCTGGTGACATCACAGAAGGCGCGCATAGAACTGGGCTACCGCAGCCGCCCCGCCAGCGAATCGATCGCCGATGCGGTGCACTGGTTTGTCAGTAACTTCAAGATGCAGCTTGCGCCGGGGCGTGTTTGATTGATAGACGAATACCAGTTGCCCCACACTATGGCGGGCTAATATCAAGCAACAAGATTGGAATGCATCAGAGTAAGGCTCCCCCGCGTAGCCTGGCGGCTGATGCTTGATACTTGTTACTGCCTTAATATTCGATTGATAAAACGGTGATAGAATGTTAAAGTTCGATAGTAAATTTTATATATCCAACCCATTAGCAGGGTGGTATTAATGGGGGAGAGCTATTAATGCAAATCGTGACCGACAGCGGAACGGATCTGTGCCTGCCTGCTGAAGAAGTGGAGAAACTGAATATCCATGTCCTGCCTCTGGTTGTAACGCTGGAGGGCAAGTCCTATCGCGAAGGCGTGGATATGAATGCCGAGGATTTCTATAAGCTGCTCGCTAGGACGGCGAGTTTTCCTACCACATCTACGCCGTCCCCCGGGGATTTTGCAGCGACTTATAGACGTCTGGCAGCTACGGACCCTGAAATTATATCGATTCACATGAGCTCGGGGTTGAGCGGCACTTTCAATTCGGCCAGGGTGGCAGCCGAATCGGTGCCTGATGCTAAGGTTACCGTTGTGGATACCAAGACACTCTCTGCTGCTGCCGGATGGCAGGTAGCGGCCGCTGCCAGGGCAATAAAGGCAGGGTGGAATAAAGAGCAAATCTTGTCTTTGATTGAGCGTGTAAGCGTAGCCAGCAACAGTATGTTTACACTGAATGACCTGAAATATTTAATCCATGGCGGACGCATCGGCCATATGAAAGGGTTAATAGCCTCATTGCTGAATATAAGGCCGATGATCGGGGTAGAGAAAGTTCAAGGGACTTACGTGCAGATGGGACAGACGAGGACTTTCAAACGGGCAGTCGAGGGGCTTGTTGACCTGATAGCACGCAAGCATGCGCCCGGCAGCGCCTTGCGGGCACAGGTGCTCCATGCATTGAATCCGGAAGGGGCGGGCATGTTGCGCGAGCTGATAGATAAACGGTTCGCCTGCAACTGGCTCCCAACTTCACATTTGTCACTGGTATTAGGTGCTCATACCGGCACCAGTATGGTGGGAGTCGCTTATGCGCCCGCAACGGCATTTGCAGACATGCCGTGAGGCGGGTGCCTAATATTTAGCGCAATCACAGCGCTGATCAGGCGGTATATTCGGCCTGGTAGACCTGATATCTGCTTAGTGCCTGCCTGATTTTTTCTCTATTCAAGGGAACTTTGGATATGCATGTGACCTGGTCAAATATAAAGCTGCCGTCACGGGATGACGCCTGAAATTCCCCCAGCTTAAAAAACTCCATTACTTCATCTCTGTTAACAAAATGGTGCATCTTTGTCCTGGTTTTCCGTTCCAGCCGTCTCTGTATTAGTCTTAAAATCCATGTCTTGCGGGCGTTCTCATACGGGTAAAAATCGGGGGTAATCCAGGTTCCTTTTGATGCGTATTTCCGGAAAAACCTTCCTATATTGTCACGAAGTTTTTCCTTTTCCGCCCTTGATAAATAGCTGGCCAGTCCCTCATGAACGACTGCTATATTGGTTTTCCCATCGCTGAAAAACCTCTGACCCAGCCGGTCCCAATCGCTAAAGTCCAGCGCATTTAAGGGACAGAAATGATGATTGCGGCTCTGGGTAATGCCTTTTTCGTGCAGGACTTTATCGAAAACCTGTTGTTTGATGCTGATCATGTCCGGCAAATCGGTCTCAACGTAGAGCGATTTGCTTCCGGCCCACTCCAGTCCCCTGGCAGACAGGCCGGCGGCAATTTCCACAACCGCATAACTGTCTCCGAGATTTCTTAATAGCGTGTTTACCGACAAATACCTGCTTTCTATGAAGGCAACCCTGCTCATGCTCTGCGGTGCAAACCTTGCCAGGCGTGACAGGATGGAGCCGGTACCGGTGTACAGGAGGGGAGTGGTTATCTGTTTTACCGCTCGATAGATCTCCCTGGCGTAAGGCATGTTTGTATATTTAGCACGAAGGGCGGATACCAGGACTGCCGTTGGACTAATTTTGGCATAATCAGCGGTCACTTTTTGGGGGACGGTCTTGTCCGGCACGATTGATATTATAGTGCTTAAGTAACTGCGGAGAAAATAGCTATTTAGTAACCCTCTTCCATCAGGCGTTTTTCTTTTTGGCGATTACAATAAAAATAGCATAGATAACCAGCACGTAACCTAGGAGTCTCAGGATTGTAATTAGCACAGACAAACCTGCAGCCAGTCCCAAGATCGCAAGCAGGTGACACAGAGCAAAAAGTCCGAAAGCTATGCCGATATATAGAGTGGAGCGTACTTTGCCGGCAAAGTATGCCCATATCCCCATAATGAGTATGATCGTAGATAGGATGAGATTTACCAGTGTATTAATGTCCATACTATTGCCTCCTCAGGCTTGATGCAAAATAAATTATAGGATTGGCGGGGCTATTGTTCAACGAGATCAGTCAAATATCTTGCCGGGGTTGAGGATGCCGTTGGGGTCCAAAGCTTTCTTTATCTTTTTCATAGTATCAAGCAGCGTACTGCTGGCTGTGGAGTTAAAGAACTCTTTTTTGTCGATCCCGATTCCGTGCTCACCTGATACAGCCCCGCCGTGCTCCGATCCGAGCGCATAGATATCTTGCATAAGACCAGTCAGCTTCCGTTTCCAGGTGTTAAGCGGCATATCTTTGCAGATGGGGTGTAAGTGCACATTTCCATCACCCGCGTGACCGTAAATGACGACTGGGATGCCATATTTAGGTTCCAACTCTTTCACCCTTGAAATAAAGCGGGCTATCTCACTCCTGGGCACGACTGCATCGAGTATCTGCATGGGTGCGTATTTTTTAATGGCGTGGTAAAACATCTCCCTGGCTTCCAGCAGCCTCCGCATGGCAAGCTAGCCGGGAGGCACCAGCGCATCGGCTGCTCCATGCTTTTTCACGGCCTTTTCCACTTTGCTGAAATATGCAGTTATCTCATCCTGGTTGTCCGCCTCGCTCAAGACCAGCAGGAAGGCCTCATATCCAT
>JAPLHL010000372.1 GCA_026389655.1 Chloroflexota bacterium | reverse complement strand
ATCTCCCCGCGAATCGGCAGGTTCTGCAGGTTAGGCTCGCTGGAAGACAGCCGCCCGGTGGTTGTCCCGGTCTGGTTGAAGCTCGTGTGCACCCTGCCGGTTTTCTGGTTGACCAGCAATGGAAGGGAGTCCGTATATGTGGATTTGAGCTTGGATATCTGGCGGTACTCCAGGACGTATTTGATCACCGGGTGGGCGTCCTTGAGTTCTTCCAGTATAGCTGCATCGGTCGAATACCCGCTTTGTGTTTTGCGGGCGGAAATGGGTTTGAGCTTAAGCTCAGTAAATAACACGGATGATAACTGCTGCGGTGAGTTAATGTTGAACTGATGGCCGACGGCATTGTATATTTCCGTTTCCAGCCGTTTCATATCGCTGCCCAGGCTGGACGACATTTCCATGAGCAATGTCCTGTCCAGCAAAACACCGTTCATCTCCATCTCGGCCAGCAACGGAACAAGCGGCATCTCCACGTCGTTAAACAGGGCCCAGAGCTCTTCTGAGTGCAACTCACGCTCCAGCGATTCCTTGAGCCTGAGCGTGATATCAGCGTCCCTGCAGGCGATCTCGCCAACCTGCTCAATGGGGGAGCGCGATAGCGGCGTTTGCCTGGCGCCCGTACCTGTCAGGTCGGAGAGCTCACGTATTTCAAGGCCGAGCTTATTAAAGGCCAGAGTTTTCAGCTTAAGGGATTTTTCACCCAGAAGATAGGCGGCTATCAGTGTATCAAAACCTATATTACGTAGCTTTAAGCCGTTTTGTGAAAACAGGATGATATCAAACTTGCCGTCAAAGGCTATCCTGGCATAGCGTTCCTGCTCTATGAAAGGACTGAGTATGCGTACGATTTTATTTTCAGGCAACTGCCCGATTAGGTCGAGCGTCATATGTCCCATAGGGATGTAGTAGGCTTCCCCTTTGGCCGGGGAAATGGCTATTCCCACCAGGCCGGCTTGCATGGGGTCATCCCCACCGGGTATCACCAGCAGTGAAAAAGTGCCGGAATATGACAGCCTGAGTGCCATGTCATCCAGTGCTTCAGCGGTGCTGATTACGTGGTAGTTCTCTTTCACGGAAGCCTGTACCGGGTTAACCGCCCGTTCCACTCCTATCTCATCCGGCAGGCGGGATAGCATGCTTGAAAAACCCAGCTCGCGGAAAATTTCTACCACCTTGTTCCGGTCGTAGGACGTAACAGCACAGGATTCGGTTTCAAACGGCACCGGAACATCAGTCACAATGGCCGACAGCTTGCGGTTCTGTATAACCAGTTCCGAGTTTGACTTGAGGAGGGTACGAAGCCTTTCAGGCTCGACCTTTTCAAGATTGCTATAGATACCATCGAGGTCACCGAACTGCTGCAGCAATTTGACCGCCGTCTTATCTCCAATCCCTTTGACCCCGGGTATATTGTCGGATACATCGCCGATAAGCGCCTTGTAGCTGATGAGCTGCTCCGGTTTAAGCCCGTATTTTGCTAACACAGCCGTTTCATCATAAATTACGGTATCTGCGAACCCTCTCCTCGGCGCCATCACCCTGATACCCGGCGATACGAGTTGAAGC
>JAPLHL010000461.1 GCA_026389655.1 Chloroflexota bacterium | reverse complement strand
TACTGACTGAAAATCCTTCCAGGAATACCGATATATTGCTTGTAATTCATATAGACTACTAAGGTGAACTATTACAAGATATTCAAATAGTTGCTTTTTCTGATCTTGATCAGGATAGATCGTACCAGTTTTTTTCGCCTTCAAGTATGTTTTTATCGAATAACGATCTCCGTCTCTTGAATTAGCATCAACATTCGTGACCCCAACGGCCGATCTATAAAGTTTCGGGAGCCCTTTTGTCTTATTAAAATAATCTATTACGAGCATCTCCCCCATATGACCCACATCGAATGATATACCCCTTCTCGCCATTTCGGCATCCATTTTTACCTTGAGCTCAAATAACTCATGATCCTCAAGGCTGCCTATAGCCTGGGATAAACTCTCTAAGTTCATTTCATGATTTTTCATTCGACTTAATACCTTCAATCTATCTCTAGAACTTGATATCTTTTGGATCAACTTTCAGCGCCCTGGCTAATTTTCGGATAGTGGCATAGCGTGGCTTCTGTTTTCCGTTCTCGAGCCGGTTTATAGTCCCGGTGGTCATTTCGGATTTTCTGGCCAAATCTTCCTGACTTAAAAACTGTTGCTCTCTAAATTCTTTTAAAGTTGTCATACTCGCAAAATGCTATATTAATAACAGTGTATTACTCACATAATAACATGCTATTGCCATATCGTCAACGAACATTTGAAGGTTGATAGGATCGACAATAGTAACGGAATGGGCACTTTTCGTGGCGAGGTGATTTTGCGCAGCATACAATCGCAGCAAAATCTATCATGGCAAAATTAAATTCACGGGGGTTTTTAAAATCCAGCAATAACTGAAGGATGGAACGGAATAACTGACTCCTGCGGGATGAATCTTTGGCCGGGACATCAAGAAGACGGCTAGCCAGTCTGACAGTATTGGTATCCAATACTGCCTCGGGTTGTTCGAGAGAAAAGCAACGTACGGCTGTTGCTATATAGTTGCTAACACCTGGTAAAGCAGTCAGATCTTCATAGCTATCAGGGATTTGTCCGTCGAATCTCGTCAGTATTTCTATTGCCATAAGATGTAAATATTTCCATCTCCAATGAAGTCCCGCAGAATAAAATAGGAACTGAATATCATGCGGTGTACTTGCCGCTAGCGTTTTTACATTGGGAAAATGTCTTAGAAACATGCCATAGAGCGGAATCACCTGCTCTGCCTTCGTACGATGTAATAAAATTTCCGCTATAAGTACTTTATATGGATCAGTGGTTTCTCGCCATGGAAAATACCTTTTTGATGCGTGCCACCAGGTTAAAAGGTCATTCCGAAAAATCTCAACGGGGAAACCCTCCAGGACCATTTGTGGATTACAAATTGACCTCACCGAACCTTTCCTTGCTTCCGAACAAATACTTTCATGTTTATATATTTGACGGGAATCCTTCCTCGATTGCTTTTCGTTCAATATCCATCAGTATCTGCGACTGTTTGTCTGACGGTATTCGATACGGGATTTTACAGGCTATTTGGAGTAGATCCATTTCCTTCGGGATTAATATTCTGACATCTGAATTCCATTGGCGAAGTCGTTCCCAGTAAGCTGCACCTTTTTCTACCACGTATTTCTGTCGGTCTATCCCACTGACTACGACTTGTACTTTCTTTGCATGTTTTTCGCGATCTCTCATCTCTTCGCTCTCTATCAATTCCAGGAGAAGGGCCTCACTCGGGGAAAGGGCAAGTTTCTGCACGCTGTCCCAGCACCCCTTTTTCTTGCACCATTCTGTCACATTAATGTTTTCGTCAGGAGTGCTCTGCACTTCCTGATTGACCGCTTCAGCAATAACTAAGAGTTGTTCTTTGAGAGCAGTTGTAAGCGCTTGCTCTTTCCATATGCGACCAAGATCTAAACACTTTCTCGTATTTAAAACCATGTCTGCGAGCTTTGCCAATGAATAGGTTACAATATTAGCTTTGTAACCACCATACCAATCCTGCTTCATGATGCTGTTGTCGAGATACCGAAATAGAATTGCTTTGGCAATCATATCCATGAAATACAGTTCATTGAACTGTTCATTCGCCCCTTCAGTGTCCCACTCCTTGCCGATCTTCTCTGCAAATTGAGCGAAATTCTTCTGAGCTCCCAGACTCACAACATGAGGCAACATATCCATGGAATTCTCGAACTTAGCGAGGTCGGTCTTTGTGAACATCTGATGCTTTGGGAATTTGGCGAGGAATTCTCTTTGCTTTGCAGATGTCATATTCGCCTGTGCATTCGCATATTGTCCTCGGGCTCTTTCATAGAACCAGTGCGTCTCCCTCAAACCACCTTCGGACGATGGGGCCCATATACGGCGAGACATCTCTTCAACTCTGAGATGGAATGGATGATTGGAGAAAAAGTCAGCTGCAGTCACCTTGTTCTGAGTATTTGCATATTCGGAAATCTTGGGTATAACAATCTCCATTCGATCCCGTGGAACCAACGAAAGTTTAACCTGAACATATACATTAGACAGGTCAGCCCTGCTCTTTCTCATTGCCGTGAATATACCGGCTGTGGTCTGTCCCCCATTAACTATTTGAAGGTTGGTTACAGCTTCCATTCTATCGTGATTTTCGTTGGTAATAACCTCATCAGCCGTTACGCTCAGGCCATTATTGTAGGCAAAGAACATACCAGGCTCGTTTACAATCGTGTTTCTTATGCCCTTGTTGACTTTGCCTCGGAACTGGAGGAATGTCCTCACATTCTGCTCGAGAAGTCTTTCCCCATAACGATCGTAAAGATCCGCAAGGGTTATCCCAGGAATTACCATAAGGTATGACTCGAGGTTACCAGTGCCTGTGAATGCAGGTAGACATGCAACTCCTGTGTCACTGTACTGACGAAAGTCAACTACGATGTCCTCCCGGGCTTTGCCAGAGGCGTCCAGGCGATAGAGACGGCTGAGATCCCAGATATCGTAAGAACAGGCATAGCCCGCTATCTCATGTTCGTCAATAGAGTCAACTCGCTTGCTGAGCTCCGCATTAGATAAAAGACAGAATCGAACCCTGGCAATATCAGCACGCTTCTCAAAGATCTCACGAGCCAATTCATAACCGGAGGCACTTTCCTCCAACTTTTGATGAAAGCTGCGTTCAAGGCTACTGGTAAGGAATTTTTCCGCCCTATTAAAATGCTTCGTGATATCTGCCTGTAAAAGAGATCCGAGAGTGTTATCGAATCTGAAGTCGGTCACAAAAAGGGATAGTACCCCAGTCTCATCATTCATCTCACACGCATCAACCCGGATTCCTCGTACGGTCTTCTTGTAACCGATAAGCCTGAAACTCTCGATAATGCCCTGCTCCTCAAGGAGCCCGCACATTCGATCTGTGAATGTGGATATGTTAGATTCGCCTTCGGCTCCGGAGCGGGCATAGATTTCCTGCATGAAATCACGGTAATATTCTTGGATATCCATAATCAGCACTCCATCCAATCAGGGCATTCCCGGAAGGGCTCACATTCATGAAGTTCAATTGAATAGGCGACACGATCTACGCCTGGTCGCAACTCATCGGGGCAGATGCGTGGAAATCCATCTTTAACGTGATACATCTTTTGGTCAGTCAGGACATAGCTAAAATCAAGATAGCGGTCTGAATCAACATAACCGATTGCATGCAGTAAATCCTTGAATCGATCAATATCGCTTGGATCGGTCGATTCCAGTGTTTTTGTGATTTCACCTACTAAGAGCGGAAGATTTATTGCTTCCGTATTGTCTGGTGTAGTCTTCCCTAAGGTAACAACAAACAGATACATCTTTGGCAGCTGAGGACAAAGCTGCTGTGCAGAAGATATTCGTATAGTAGATGCAGTCGCACCAGTTTGGCACTTTACCTCAATAGCGCTGCTGTTAACATTAAAGTCCTGAGGTAATCCTTCAGGCCCCTGCCAAAATCTGACGGCTTGTGCGGCGCCGAATGCGGGCGCAAGATGGTTTCTAATAAATAGCAGCTCACCTATCAAACCCATTATTGATTCCTCTGTAAGGATATCTGGTCGAATTTTCTTCAGGAACTCCTGCCAGTGGGATAGCCTCTGTAACAGCGCTTGAATCGTTGCTGCTGGGTCCGTAGTTTGCCTTGTTGTCTGAACCAAATCATTACACAGGCACAAGAAGATCTCCCACCTTTTGTGCTCCTTGAGCAGCAAAACGAATTGGCTTTTGTCAGAGCGGTCTGCTGACTTAAGAAAGACACCTCGAATACCGGAAAGATCCGGAAGGGCAGTTGGTAGTGGAGTCTCTATTGCAGCGAATTCATAAATAAATAGATAGTTGCCCGCATAATCTCGTGCCCAGAATAAATCTAGCGGATGAGTATGGTCTATTCTCCTTGCACTAATGTCTTTCGAGGGGAGAGCTATGTCATCCCATGGATTCTTCATCGTCGTCCCCCTCTTCTTCAATCAGACTAAGGTACTCATTTTTCCACCACACAAGATCAACTACATACTCCACCAGCTTTTCGGGCATTCGACTACCGGCTTGACCGGGAAAACTAATTCCGTATGCAGCAATTCCATCACTAAACAATGGCCTGTCATCATTATCATGGCAATCAAGTATATGAAGCATCAAAAGAGGATTTCGTCCCTCAACACCCCTATATATCCTGTCTGGTTTATTTTTTGATTCACAATCAATTTCAGCTTTCCGGATTTCCTCCTCGCTTAGTCCAGCCTTCTCCAGTCCACGGGATGCCACCCTACTATTTGGGAGTGCGATACCATTACCAGGATACTTCATATTAATCTTCCTTACCTGTGGTATCACTTTACAGCCCGAAATAATTTGTGATCCAATTCCTGGTTGTTTTTGTTCTTTTAGGCCTACAAGGACAACATCCCATCGATCCTTCTGCTGACTGACCAGCCATTGGACATAATCCTTGAGAGGGGCTTTCTGCATATCCGGCAAAGCCCAATGATTTCGGAAGTCTTCAACAAAATTAAGTACGTATTCTGCCGGAACATCCTTCCAGAGATACTCAAAATTTGAAGTAGTCTTCCTCCCATGCTCTTTCGCCGCTGAAACCATTGCTTTGACAGCTGCCAAGTTCTGATTTATTGTGTTTGCGTCCTTAAGAAGTATCCATGTTTCTTCGAGTCTGCCCTCAAGATTGATCTGTCTGAGCACGCGATGCCCTGTGCGCATTTTGTTCCTCGCCGTAACGATCAGAGACGTCGGATGGCATCTGACACACAAGCCGAAGTCGCTAGGAGACATTCCCGCAGCTTTCATGCGCCTGAATTCGTCACGCAATTCTTCCATGACGTCTGAAATATGCGTGTACCAGGAGGCAGCTTCTGGCATCATGTAAATCCGGCAAAGATCAGCATAGCCATCGCGATAGCCAAACCAGCGCCCCATCTGCATCAGGGTGTCATACATCACAGAATTGCGCAGGAAATATGTGACGGTCAATCCTTCCAGAGTCAATCCCCTCGAGAGACTAAACCCACCGATTGCAATAACATTGCGCCCATTAGGATAGTTACGCTCGCTGTAATCCAGAGGCTCTGCTGTAGGTGAAGAGTTGACTTCAATCACTCCGATCGGAGAAACGGCATCTTTAAGTACGTCCTGAATATTGGCCCATGTCTGTCCGGCGGTGAGAAACTCTTTCTCCCACAGCGCCCTGATACCGGCCATCTCACTATTGCGCAAGGCATCGGTTTCAGGCAACTTAAAATGGTTGCTTATCGCTTGCTGTAGATTTCTTAAATAGTCTTCCACGAGAAGTCTGACCTTGGTTTGAACGCTAGTGAATCGACTAACGTTGATCATCATTGAATTGTGTGCCCTACTCTCACCGCGCAAGAGCCTTATTGCTCTGCTCAAAATAAAACACTGTATTGCCTCTTTCAGCCTCGGCGGCAGATCAGAAGGAGTAAAATCTATCTTGTGTTTGATAGGGAAAACATCTTCTGTATCGGGCAGTTGTCTTAAAATATCAAGATCGGATTCATCATTAAAAACTTTAGATGGCCCAATGTAGTTATCCGGCGGGTCAAGGCTATGAATGAAATCACTGGGAAAAAGATCGTCACCAACCATCTCATCATTCGTATCAGGATCAATGAATATATTGGCAAAAGGCGTGGCAGTATAACCAACGTAGGATGATCTTTCAAATAGACGACGCAGTTCCCTGATTTTTCCATTAATTGCTGTTACCACCTCATCAGGTTTATTGGTATTTATGGAAGCATGGTCAGCTTCGTCATCGATGAGTAGCATCGGATGATCTTTGAGATTGTGCGGATTGTTGTACTTCAACCATCTTATTAGATTATCAAGGGTGCCTTTGTGCTTCTTAATAACAAGAACCAGCGGCTCAT
This sequence comes from Chloroflexota bacterium, assembly GCA_026389655.1. Classification (GTDB taxonomy): domain Bacteria; phylum Chloroflexota; class Dehalococcoidia; order GIF9; family UBA5629; genus JAFGLP01. Next base: position 5,476 of record JAPLHL010000461.1, on the reverse strand, counting down.
TCAATTGATCTAGGGTCATGCTTATCTGGCGGGCTGTATGAGTATTGAAATCTTGTTTGGTTGTCGTCAGAGATGTTGGTCGGCGGTCTATGTTTTTCTTACCAACACCCACAAGTTTGTCGCTCAATGGAGCATTCTCCAGTATGCGTGAACTATCTATGCCAATGAATCCAGCATCTACACGCTCCTGCGTCTGATTCCTTAGAGAATTCAGTATACCCGCAAGCACAATAATAACCCTGTAGCCACTATCTGCTGCCTTGCACATAAGCCCGATGTAGTTAGCGGTTTTTCCCGACTGAACATTTCCGACAACCATACCTTTTATGTTCCAACTGCCAGTCTTCTCGGGATTCTCCAGATGGTCCAGAATCTGATCCGTAATGCTATTCATGCTGCGAATCACATTTGGTGGGAATCTGCTGCCGTCCAGTGCTCGCTTATATCGGTCCCAGTAGTACCATCGAATGTCACCTCTTGCATCATCCAGCCACGGTTTATAGTGTTCAGCTGCAAACAGGGTGCCAAGAGACATCCTGATATCGAATCTTTCCTCCAGTCTTTTTGATACACATGAAATATCAGCTTCAGACACTTCTTCGTTGTACATGACACACATATTCTTGGCAGCCAGGTGAACAGCTTCTCTAATTCTCAGACTTGTAACTGTAGATGGATCCTGCACAGACAGAAGATTCGCTGCCATATCTTCGATTGCCGTAAGAGTAGTCATCAAGGTAAGCACCCCCTTCGTTCTAGCAGCGTCTGCGACAAGTCTTTATATAAGGAAAATGGTTCCGTTGACAATATAGTTTTGATCGCTTCTGGGCTGAGGATTCCATCCGAAGCCAGAAATGAAATGACTGTATTCAGCATGTTCTTCAGCTCCTCTTCTTCCAAATCAGGTCTCTGAACTTGTTCAGTGTCGTTGGCTAGATCGCTGAAGAACAAATCTGTAGGGAAGCTGCTTTCAATCAGTCGTATCGTATCTTTCAACTGAGGTTCTTGTTCCGAAGGCGCGCTTTTCAGTAGCTGCTTTAGCAGTGGATGCTCCCTGTTTATTTCGTAGAGGGTACGTCCTCCCACGACTCTTCGATTCCACACCGAGGTTAGCGATGAAGAGAGTCTTCGACCTCGATGTGCGTAGACTCTTTTGCCCTTTATTTCTATTTTCCCCATTAGCTGACGTAATTCTTTCCTAGCGCTTTCGGGCGGGGCAGCATTGGCTTTCTTCACGTCAATTTTCCACAGGTGGTCCAGAGTATTGGGTATATCGACTCTAATACGTATTAGTTGGTTCGTTATATCCTTTTTGATCAATCGAAACCAGGTCCCTTTGATGATGAGCCTTCGATTTCGGTAGATATATAATCCTTGGTTAGAAAGATAACCTTCTTCCATGGCATACTTCTCATATTCCTCATAAGGTACCTTGTCACGATGAGGAAGGATGTAGGGTTGGACTACTATTTCTTGACCTTCGAGAAGGAATCGTTGTTCATCCAATTCCTGCGTAGCAGGACAGTTGGGATTAAAGGGATTGAATCCTTCAAGTTTGTCTTCGTTCATTGACATGACGACATGGCTTTTTCCCGGCTCGTGGGAGAGAAAACGATGGAAAGACAACTCAAGATGCTTCCTGGTATCAGCCATAAGTGCATTGAATACAATCTCTCTTGCTTCTGCACGATCCTGGCTTTCCATCTTGTCAAACCTCTGCCATAAAACGATGGTGCCGGATTTTTTTGCCCGAAGATACTTATCGTATAAGGAGAAAAGAAGCTTGAGTTTAGGAAGCTTATCTATATCTATAATGCCAAGTCGCCATTCATGGCAATTGTCTCCAGTGATCCGATCCAGATCCCACTCAAAAGCAGAGAATGTTCCTGCTTTCTTGCTCAGTACAATTAAATGTCGGCACTGTGACAACGAGGCAGTTTTCATTCCCAGTCCAAACCGCCCCAGATCGTTTGGTGAACGCATCTCTCTTGGATCTGTACTGCCAAACCGCATTGCAGCTATCAGCTCATCCTTTGACATCCCATATCCATCATCTATAATTGCCAGCCACGGATTATCGGAGTTCCATGAGAAGCGAATCGATACATTACTTGCCGCTGCAGCGATACTATTGTCAACAATGTCTGCTACTGCTGTCTCCATTGAGTAGCCCATATCGCGACACGATTCCGCTAGGGACGTAGAAGGTGAAAGATTAATATAGTGGTCATTATTCATCTGTGGACATCCTTCAAGTATTCCCTTTGTCCAAAGCTAAGCGCCTGCCCCATACAGTTATATCATTTCTTAAGATAGCCCTTCAAGCACTATCAACGATAAACAACCTTAGCTTCTTATGAGATGGTTGTCAAGAAAGTATTTTTAATTAATAAGTTTGTGTATATTAAGAATGCGCCTACTGATAGTCTGGGAAACCGAGAACATGGCCCTAAGATGCACTATAGTGAGAAAGGAAGATAAGTAGTAATATATAGCCACAGTCCTGGAATGAATTGGCAAAATTGACAAGGAGGTTGGTATGGCATTAATTAGGAGCATCGAAAGACGTATCCGAAAGATCGAGGGGTTTCGCGTAGTAATAAAAGATAAATCCGGGCGCGACATACGTTCGGATATGGCGCATTTGAGCAATTATCAATATTCCAGAAAAACCAGAAAAGATATGACGGTGCAAGATTGGAAACGTACAAAATTCAACAAACAATATCCAGGCTATAAGGTTACAGTAATCGATGGCCCCGGCAACGCAGTAGTTGGCAACACCAAAATCGGTACGGTGCGCGAATCATATAAGTGAAAATAAGATAATGCCCTGAACCACTCAAACTAAGCCTAGCCCCAGAAGAATGCCCGTATCAAGCCGCTGCCGTCGTTGCTCAGATCCAGTACGTGCAGTAAGATAAGTGTAAGACCGTATAAAGGATAGTAAAGAGTAAACGGAATCCAAATACGATGAAAAAAGAGCAGTTGCCTTGACCAATCCATAGGTGATTGATCAGCTTTGTGAGGCAATCATCTTGTAGCTGAGGTCAATAGAATGCCTTTTAAACAGTGAACCTGAACTATCTGTCCTTCGATCCCAATCCCATCAACAACCCCGCCACGCTCTTGGCATCGCAGATTTCGCCTTTCTCTATCATGCCGGGGATTTTAGATAACGGTACCCTGACCACCTCTATCTCATCGGTATCCTCGGCGACAAGGCGGCTTTCTTTCAGATCTGAAGCCAGGAAAATGTGCATAAACTCGGTGCAGTAGCCCGGAGCATTGTAGAAGCCGCCCAGCTTGGTTATCTTGCCCGGCAAATAGCCTATCTCTTCCTGAAGCTCCCCATTTCTGGTAGTTGTCGACTGGGTAATTTGGTCTTTAGTACGAAATCTATGTCAGTTAAAACAAATCACCTTTATGTAACAAATCACAAAATTTTTCATAGGGCATGACTTCCACTGCCCCAAATCGATAAGAGCGTTCACCCGTATACACACCGATCAGTCTGTCTGCTTTCACTCCATCTGCGGTCCCCAGCGAGATCAACGGCTTGTTCCAGGCGGGGTTCCATTTATCGGCTCGTTTGACCTCGATGGCTACTATGTGAGGCACTCTGGCTGTGGTACGCCTCGATGTCTCAGCAACAAAATCCACTTCCACTCCGGCAGGTGTCCTATAGTAGTGTAGAGGCCGTTGTTTGCGGCTGACCTCGTTGTAAACACGCAATTCGTGATAAACCAACGTCTCCAGAGAGAATCCTTCCCAGGGACGGTCGACCGGATCATGCAGCCAGCCGGCTGCGGCACGGGCAACTCCGGGATCGAACCAATAGAACTTGGGGTGCGCTGCTTCACGCACTTTCACCCCAGCCCGCCAGGCTGGCAGGAAGTGCCCCAGCAATGTATCAACAATTATGGAAAAGTATGTGTCCACAGTGCTGCGGGCCACAGCGGCATCACGGGCTATGTTCTGCATATTGACCACCTGACCGTTAAGCTGGCCGGCAATGGACATAAAACGCATGAAGGGAGGCACATTGCGCAGCAGGCCTTCCTGCCTGATTTCCTCACGGATATGTGTGTCAAGATAAGCCGCCAGTATATCAGGCGCCTGTTGCGGTCCACGCAGGACCATGGGCAATAAACCCCACTCCAGCGAAAGGGACAAGTCAAAGGACTTGCCCAATTCAGCAGCAGAGAAGCTTTCCATGTTCACAGTGATAGCGCGCCCGGCAAGCAGGTTAGCGCCTCCGCGGCGCAGCTTACGGGCCGATGATCCGCATAAAGCAAATCTCCAGTTACGCGATTCCGTTAGCCTGTGTACCTCGTCAAGCAGCGCAGGTATCTTCTGTATCTCGTCCAGTACTATCCAGGCACCGTCTGACCGATCGGCGGCCATGGCCTCCAACCGATGCGGGTCACGGGATAGCTCCAGAAACTGGGACGCATCCAGTAAATCCAGGTAGAGCGCATCAGGCAGAACGTGCCTGAGCCATGTGCTTTTACCGGTCCCCCGTGGGCCAAACAGAAAGAACGATATCTCCGGACATTGGAGCAACCTGGGTATATACGGTTTAGCTGTTGAACTCATACATAATCACACTTATACTGTAATATCACAATGCATTATTACATTAATAATGTGAATTTGCAAGGTCTTTTATGCTCCCAGTATACGCTCATTCCACGGATGGCGGAGATTGGTTTACTTTGCCAGCGCCATTAGCAACCCAGCCACACTCTTGGCATCGCAGATTTCGCCTTTGTCTATCTGGGAAGGAATCCTTGATAGAGGGACCCTGACCACTTCGATCTCATCTGTATCCTCGGCGATCAGCCGGCTTTCTTTCAGGTCAGAGGCCAGGAAAATGTGCATGAATTCAGTGCAGTAGCCAGGGGCAGCGTAGAAGCCGCCCAGCTTCTTTATCTTGCCCGGCAGGTAGCCTATCTCTTCCTGAAGCTCCCTCTTGACGCAGTCCTCGAGGGCTTCGCCCGGCTCAACGCAGCCGGCAGGGATTTCCAGCAGCATTTTATCTGCCGCCCTGCGGTACTGACGAACCAGTAGTACATTGTCCTTATCGTCAAGCACGACCACAGCAATGCAGTCGCTGTGCTCTACTATCTCCCTGGTAATGCGTTCGCCCGAGGGCTTGTCGATGATATCGACCCGCAGGCTGACCGCACGGCCTTCGAATACCGTTTTACTGGATATCACTTTTTCCGGTTTCATTTGCTCACCGGAACATCTAAGACCAGCGCCACCTCGTCGCAGTCGGGGAACTTGGGACAGGTGTAGCACTCCGCCCAGATCTTCCTGGGCAGCTCCATCTTCTCAACTTCCTTGAAGCCCTGCTTTTTAAAAAAGCCGGGTTTATAGGTAAGACAAAATATCTTCGGGATACCCAGCGCCTTCGACTCTTCCACGCAGGCCTTGACCAGCGCGGCGCCCATGCCCTTCTTCTGCTTCT
>JAPLHL010000167.1 GCA_026389655.1 Chloroflexota bacterium | reverse complement strand
GACCTTCCTGGATGGCTACCTCCCCGCACCTGCCTCAGCGGCGGCCAGGAACCTGATATACGATCACAATGTCACCGCCATCACAGGTTATTTCGGACTGGGTATAGCCGCCGTCACCCAGGTCACCAACCCGGAAAAGGTAATATTAAACATCAGCACAGTAGGAGGCAAGGACCCTTTCCCGGTTGACAAATCCTACGTATTCTACGGTTTCCCTGTAATGGAGATGACTTTAAACCAGGCGCTTGCAGTCATGGGGGCTTTCCCTGAATATCACACACTGGTATGGACAGGGGCAAGGTCAGGAGACCAGACACCGGATGCCATGTTTGCCCCCACGGACACGAAGCTATTAGAAGAGTATGGAATAAAGAGTATAAGGGAATATTACCCCGAAGGCACGATGAACTTCACGCCTTACCTTACGAAGATGGCTGAAAAAGGGGTAGAGGTCATTTACTGCGTAGGCACGCCGCTGGAAATCGGGCTGATGGCCAAACAAAGACACGAGATGGGCTATAAATGGCCTATCTGCATGACAGCTCCCGGCCTGGACCTGAGCATAATGAAAGGCATTGCCGGCAGCGAAGAAGCCCTGCAGAACATAGTTAATGATTATCCAATACCCTGGGAACTCAAAAAAGTAACCGTCGCCCCTAAATACCTGGACATGGCAAAGAGAATGCGGGCCAGGTATCAGGAACTATACAATAGGGAAATGTTCAGCGGCGTATACGGCGGTTCAGCGGCGAACAGCATGGCGCAGTATTTCGAAGCACTTGAACAAGCCGGGACTACCGATCCCGACACAGTGATGCGCACAATACGGAGCGGGACTTTCGACAGTTTCCTGGGGAGATTTAAATTATCAGGGGCAAAATACTATGATTCAGATGTTGTGTTCGGGCACCCCTGCGCCATGGGCATAGTAAAAGGCATGGAAACAGTCTACCTGGGCGAATACCCCCTGATGGACGCAGACCATCCTTTTGCTGAATTCTAACCGTACAATGCCCACAGGTGCGGAGACGCATTAATCGCTTATCAAAAGGGAGGGAGCCACCAGATTATTTAGGACATCCATACCGCCAATTACCGCTGAGCAATAAATAGTTCGGCATCGAAAATTGTGCAATTGAATATAATGCCTGCTATAATTGGAAATCCAAGAACTACAGATACCAAATAATTGAAACAGGAAAGGGCAGTGGCAGGACAATATTTTTCCCGTCATGTGTATTGTAAGAGGCAAGGTTGGATCGCAATAATACCCCCGTGTTTAGTAAGAACCAGGGGTAATTGTGGTAGAAGTTAGCCGTCTTTCTCAGATACCCGCAAGTAATGCCGGCAGGGAGGTATAAATATGAATGAACCTGCTTATGAGAAACTAATCGATGCTATGAATGCGCGGAACCAGATATTGCCCTCGGTGCCATGCGACGAATTTTTTGCACTTGCCCGGGAGCTTTTCACGCCGGAAGAGGCAGAGATAGCCTCAGCTATGCCACTCGGTCACTCAAGTATTGAACAAATAGCCGAAAGACTCCCCAGCACAAGCACCACCAAACTCGCCCCCAAGCTGGAAACCATGGCCGATAAATTCCTTATTCAAATAAGGGAGGCTAACGGGAAAAAGTCATATGAACTATTGCCTTTCATACCGGGCATTACCGAGCTTGTATTTATAGGCGGCTTCGTTGATGAACGTTCAAAAAAGGTATTCAAACTGGTCATGAAATACATTTGGGCCCTGGAAAAAATGGCCGCATCGGCCCCTCCACCTGAGGCGTCCCCTGCAGAACCTGCCAGGAAGATAAGCGTAGAAGAGGAAGTTACCCACAAAAGCGCCATCGTACCGCTTAAAGAAATAAACGAGCTCCTGATGAACACCGAGTACATAGGGGCCGGCATTTGCATGTGCCGCCGCCAGGGCGATCTCCAGAACAAACCGTGCAAGGCACCCCAGGATAATTGTCTGATACTTGGAGAGTCTGCAAAATTCGTCATCGGCCGCGGCATCGCCAAGCGTATAACAGGGGAGGAGGCAGTTAAACGGATGGAAGAGGCCGACAGGGCCGGGCTGATACACACCTACAGCAATGATCCCGACCATTTTATCAACCTGCTATGCAACTGCTGCCAGTGCCACTGCAGAATCATAAGCAGTATAGCGCACTCCCCGTTCCCGGGCCAGATCATAACTGCAAGATACATGGTGGCAATCGATGAGGATAGCTGCACAGCCTGCGAGGCCTGCATTGAGAGGTGCCAGATGGAAGCCCTCAAAACGGAAAGCGGAAAGTTGATTTGTAATACGATACGCTGCCTCGGCTGCGGACTTTGCACGTCCGTTTGCCCGACCGAGTCTCTTACTCTTAAACCGCTTGAGGCAAGCAAAGTACCCTTAAATAAATGCTGAACACAGCTATTTGAGATACTGCTATAAAAGGCGTTTCAATCCAGGTTAATTCAATAGTCAGTGTGGGAGGTGCAGATGTCTAGAAAATATATTGCGGCTGCGTGCCTGATCATCAGCATTGTGTTTATTACGGTTACTTCCTGTACCGCGCCCACACCTCAACCCCCACCCGCTGAGAAGACACTGAAAATCGGCTCCATGATGCCCCTGACAGGCTCGGCGGCCCTTTGGGGACAGAGCATCAAGCCCGGCATGGAACTATATGCCCAGCTGGTCAACGAGGACGGGGGGATAAAGGTAGGCAACGACACGTACAAGATTGAACTGACCATCCTCGACGCCTACGGACCTGCTACCGCTGCTGCGGCGGCCAGGAAGCTGATATATGACAGTAATGTTACGGCCGTAGTAGGCTATTTCGGACTGGGAATAGCGGCCATTGCCCAGGTCACCAACCCTGAAAAAGTGATTATGAATATAGGAACTGTGGGAGGAAGGGACCCCTTCCCGCCTGAAAAGTCCTATGTATTTTACGGGAACCCCCAGTCGGAAATAAGTCTCAACCAGGCCATTGCCACCATGCAGGCTTTCCCCCAATACCACACACTTGCATGGACAGGATCCGAATCGGGAAAACACGACATCGACGCTGCATTCGCCCCGACCGACGAGCGGCTGTTAAAGGACTTCGGCATCAAGAGCATACGGGTGTATTATCCCGATGGCACCATGAACTTCACGCCCTATCTTACGAAGATGGCCGAACAGGGCGTTGAAGTAATCTACGCTGTGAGCACCCCGCTGGAAGTCGGATTGATGGCCAAGCAAAGATACCAGATGGGCTATAGCTGGCCGATCGGCCAGCAGGCACCCTCCCTGGACCTGAACATAATGAAAGGCATATGCGGCAGCGAAGAAGCGATGCAGAACCTGGTAAGCGATTACCCGGTACCGTGGGAACTTAAGAAAGTCAGCGTAGCGCCCAAATACGTGGACATGTCAAAGAGGATATGGGCCAGGTACAAGGAGATGTATAACAAGGAGATGTTCACCGGCGGATTCTCCTTTGCAAACTTCATGGCCCAGTATTTCGAAGCCCTCTATAAAGCAGGGACCACCGATCCCGATGCAGTGATGCGAGCGATACGGGGAGGGACCTTCGACACCTTCATGGGAAGATACAAATTATCGGGGACTAAATACTATGGATCAGACGTGGTTTTCGGCCACCCATGCTCCATGTGCATCGTCAAAGGCATGCAGACGGTCTACCTGGGGGAATACACATTAACGACCGTAGATGAGCCTTTCGTCGAATTCTAACGATCCCCCAAGCAGGATCACACTACTAAAATTGGTAGCTTAAAAGCTACCGGATAGGTACTGCCCGGCTTCTCCAATATATTATTATGATAACGAATAGTTCAACATTGAAAATTATACAATAGAAGAAAATGCCTGCTATAATTGGAAATCCAATATCCTGGGTACAAATAATTATGGCAGGAGAGGTTTATGTTTAGGAAATATTATGTATTCTCTTCCCTGTTCCTCGTCATGGTTCTTGTTGCGATAACCGCCTGTGCGGCACCAGCGGCCCAGCCTGTATCCGAAGTAAAGACGCTGAGAGTGGGTAATATCATGCCTTTTACAGGCCAGGCGGCCCTTTGGGGGCAATATCTCCGGCCCGGCATGGAAGTATATGCCCAGCTTATCAATGAAGACGGCGGACTTAAGATAGGCAACGATAGATACAAGGTTGAAATGACCTTCATTGATGGTTACGGCCCCGCACCTG
>JAPLHL010000035.1 GCA_026389655.1 Chloroflexota bacterium | reverse complement strand
GCTGCATTTCCCGTTTTCTCTTTTTGCTTGAATTGAAGAAGGTCAGACCTTTCCTTTTTATTAGCCCAGACGCGCACAGGTACGCTGTTAGCTGCGATCAGTGAAGCCAGCGTATTGCCCCAGGTAGTAGCGCCAATAATGGAAACAGTAGTCATCGGGAGTGTAGAGTGGCCTTGCGGCTGCTTCCTTAACGGCCCACCCTGGCGTTTTTATCGCCTATTCTCGATTCTGTTCCCGAATAGAGCCGGTTGATGTTGGAGCGGTGCTGATAAATTATCAGCGCCACTGCCAGCAGTCCATAAAAGGGGTAAACCGGGGCAATGCTGGCAATGAATGTTACTGCCACCAGGGCGCACAGGATACCGAGTGCCCCCAGCATCGAACCCAGTGAAACGTAACGTGTGATAAGTATGACAACCACCCCAACTACAACTCCGATCAATGCCACGTACCAGTTAATGACCAGCAGCCCTCCGATAAAGGTCGCCACTCCTTTGCCTCCCTTGAAGCCGATGTAGGCCGACCAGTTATGGCCTACCATCACCATCAATGCTGCCAGTACCTGTGCAAATTGTACGTGAATGTCCCATCCTGCGACTATGAACGGGTCAGTACCGATGATCCACATACCGATCAGCACAGAAAGCACCGCTTTCGAGAGGTCGAGTACGGCAGTCAGGAGTCCCAGCTTTATACCGAGGACCCTGAAAACGTTGGTTGCACCGATATTGCCGCTGCCGAGTTTCCTGACATCGACATTGGCAAATTTCTTGCCGATAATGAGCCCGAAGGGGATCGCACCCAGAAGGTAGGCGATAACGGCGATCGCCACATATTTTATGACTAAAATCATGCGATTGTTCCTCCGGTTTTGACGGATGTTTTAGATCCTTTCTTAAATAGAAGCTTAAGTGACGTTCCTGTAAAGCCGAACGTCTGGCGCAGCTTATTTTCCAGGTAACGCTGATACGAAAAATGAACGAGCCTGGGATCATTCACTACGAATGTGAAAGAAGGCGGATTTATTCCACCCTGGTAAGCCCTGTATACTTTCAGCCGCTTCGTGCCCTTCGGCGGAGGGGCATGCGAAAGAACCGCATCCTGGATGAGTTTGTCGATTACAGTGTCGGGCAGATGCTTTTGCCTCTCTCTCCACGCATCCAATGCGATGGGGATTATGTTTTTCACGCCCAATCCTGTCAAAGCGGAAACGAATAGCACGGGGGCATGAGCTATGAATTTCATCCTGCGGTCGACTTCATCCAGATAATCGTCTCTTCTGCTGTCATCCACCAGGTCCCACTTATTAATCAGCAGTATTATGCCTTTGGATGCTTCTTTAATATATCCCGCAACATGCGTATCCTGGGCAGTAATAAACTCCGTAGCGTCCATAACCAACAGCGCAACGTCGCAACGGTTAATAGCGCGCAACGAACGCACCAGCCCGTAATATTCCAACCCTACTCCCATCTTACCGCGCTTCCTCACGCCGGCTGTATCTATCAGTATGACTTCCTGGTTCTTATATTTGACCA
>JAPLHL010000319.1 GCA_026389655.1 Chloroflexota bacterium | reverse complement strand
TGGAAATGATCAGGGACGACCTGGTGGCCGAGCTTAAATCGATAAATGAATACGAAGCTCAGGTTGAACTGCTCGATAACGAGGACGCGACAGACATAATTGAACAAATCCTCGAAGATAAAAAGTTACACGTGGCAAAACTGGTCAAATTGATGAAATTGCTTGATCCCGTTCAAGCCGAAAAATTGGATAAAGAATTAAGGTAGAAAAAAATGGCACATAAACCCAAACTTAAAGCCGCCAAGAAGAACCGCGGAAAGACCAAGAGCAGTAAGCGCAATATCATTAAAAAGATCACCGCTTAAATTAAGGTTGGAGTTAACCAACTTGAAGCTACTGGTTCTCGGCAATGGGGCGCGCGAGCACGCACTGGTCTGGAAGATAAAACAGAGCGTCCGCATCAAAGAAATTTATGCTGTTCCAGGGAATGCGGGCACAGCCAGTATTGCCCGTAATATCAATCTGTCATCCTCCGATGTTGACGCTATCGTGAAAAAAGCGAAAGAGCTCGCAATTGACCTTGTTGTAGTAGGCCCCGAGGCCCCGCTCGCCGCGGGAATAGTCGACCAGCTCCAGGCTGCAGGTATTCCCGTTTTCGGTCCCACTAAAGCTGCAGCTCAACTAGAATCGAGTAAAGTATTCTCCCGCGAACTCATGCAAAAGCACGGCATCCCTTGCGCTGCCGGCAGGTATTTCACTGATTATTCTGAAGCAAAAAGTTTCCTGAAAAGTCATAAGCTCCCGGTAGTTGTTAAGGCAGACGGACTGGCAGCGGGCAAAGGAGTCACCGTCACCAATTCTATGGAAGATGCTCTTAAGGCGCTCGACTCAATAATGGAAACAAGGGTGTTCGGGACGGCAGGAGACCGGGTCATTATAGAAGAGTGCCTGGTGGGGAAAGAGGTCAGCTTGCTGGCATTTACTGACGGGGAGACTGCTATCCCCATGGTACCTGCCTGCGACTATAAGCGCGTTTTCGACCGTGATGAAGGGCCAAACACCGGCGGAATGGGCAGCTACAGTCCTCCCGGCTTTTTCGGAGCCGACATGTCACAGCATATCCTGACCACGGTTATTCAACCTACAATAGATGCGATGAGAAAAAATGGGACGCCTTATAAAGGAGTCCTCTATACGGGACTTATAATGACGGCGAAAGGCCCCATGGTACTTGAATATAACGCAAGGTTTGGCGATCCTGAAACGCAGGCAATTTTACCAAGGCTCAAGACCGATATCGTAGATATTATGCTGGCGGTAGTTAACGGCAGCCTGAATAAAATGAACATCCAATGGAACAATGATGCGTGCGTGGGCGTAGTAATGGCGTCGGGCGGTTACCCGGGTAAATATAAAACAGGTTTCCCGATTACAGTCTCCAACAAGCTCGATAAAGACGTCACAGTCTTCTATGCGGGTGCTAAAAAAATGGACGATGGACAGATTTTAACCGATGGGGGGCGTGTCCTGACAGTTACCGCTACCGGTAAAACGATGAAAGAAGCAAGAGATAAAGTATACCGCAATATTGTGCACGTTAATTTCGAAGGGTGTCATTACCGCAAAGACATAGCTTCAAGGGAGGTGAATTGATGGCTGTAGTGGGCATATTAATCGGGAGCAAAACTGATGAGCAGTTTATCAAACCGGCACTCGATATTTTGAAGGATTTTAAAGTTGAATATGAGCTTGAGGTCCTCTCCGCTCACCGTAACCCGGAGAAGGTCCGCAAGTACGCAGTCGAAGCGAAGGGCAAGGGATTTGAAATCATCATCGCTGCGGCAGGCAACGCGGCCCATCTACCCGGAGTAGTCGCTTCATGGACTACCATACCTGTGATCGGAATACCGCTTCCGACCAGCGACCTCAAGGGCATTGACTCGCTCTATTCCATTGTACAAATGCCCGGAGGTGTCCCGGTTGCATGTGTTGGCATAGGATCGGCAGGAGCCAAGAACGCCGCATTGCTGGCCTGCCAGATACTGGCTATTAAATATGACAGCATCAGGACAGCATTTGAAGAATATAAACGTAAACTGGCTGAGGCATAAGGCAGGATAACATGATTGAACGCTATTCGCGGCCACGCATGAAGAGGATCTGGTCCGACAAGGAAAAGTTCGATAAATGGCTGCAGGTTGAAATATCGGTCTGCGAAGCATGGGCAGACGTTGGCCGCGTTCCCAAGAAAGCTATCCCAAAGATCAAGAAAGCACGGGTCGACTTCGACCGGATGGCAGAGATACTAAAGATCACCCACCACGATGTTACGGCATTTCTAAGTGCAGTTGGGGAGACCATAGGAGAAGAATCCCGCTACATTCACCTTGGACTCACATCTTCTGATGTTATGGATACCGCCCTTGCGCTTCAACTGAGAGATGCCGCTGATCTGTTATTGGACGATATAGATGTACTGATCAAGGTTCTGGAAGACAGGGCAATATCCAATAAAGACACTCTTATGATCGGCCGCACACACGGCGTGCATGCTGAACCGATCACATTCGGACTAAAGATGGCTCTGTGGGCACAGGAGATGAAACGCAATTATACCAGGCTTAAGAATGCCAGAGAGGTAATAAGCGTGGGTAAGATATCCGGCGCAGTGGGTACATATGCTATGGTATCACCTGAAGTCGAAGAAAAAACATGTGCCAGGCTGGGTTTGGCTCCTGCGCCAATCTCAAACCAGATAATCCAACGTGACCGGCATGCCCAGTTTATCTCCACCCTGGCAATAGTCGCCAGTTCACTGGAAAAATTCGCTACGGAGATCAGGGCGCTTCAACGCACAGAAATACTCGAGGCGGAAGAGCCTTTTTCGTCCGGACAGACGGGCTCATCAGCCATGCCTCATAAACGGAACCCTGAGCTTTGTGAACGTGTATGCGGCCTCGCACGGTTGATCAGGGGACATAGCGTCACTGCGATGGAAAATGTCGCTTTATGGCACGAACGTGATATCAGCCATTCGTCCAATGAGAGAGTCATTTTACCCGATGCCTGCCTGGCATTGGATTATATACTGGATATTTTTACCGGTGTCATGCGGGGATTGCAAGTGTACCCGGAAAATATGAAGCGCAACCTGGAGATTACGCAAGGCCTGGTCTTTTCGCAAAGCGTAATGCTGGCACTGGTTGGAAAGGGACTCAGCCGACAAAAAGCCTATGAAATCACCCAGCGCAATGCCATGCAGGCATGGAAAACACGGACACCGTTCTTAAAACTCCTGAAGGCAGATGCAACAGTAATGGAGAATTTCAACGTTAAGGAACTGGAATCCATCTTTGACTACCGGCGTTTCTTGAAACATGTCGACACCATCTTTGAAAGGCTTGGATTATTAAGAAAAACACGGAAAACCACGAGTAAAAAATAGGAGATGCCGATTGACTACAGTATTTGACGCCAATCTTAAACTTCCATTATTCGGTAAAGGTAAGGTAAGAGACACTTATATTGCCGGGGACAAACTGATAATCGTAGCAACTGACCGCATTTCCGCTTTCGATTCCGTATTGCCCACAGCAATACCGGATAAAGGGATCGTTCTAAACCAGATCTCAGCTTTCTGGTTTGGTAAAACATACCATGTTGTCCATAACCACATGATCGAATCCATAGAAAGCAACCGGGCGCTACTGAAATATGCACGTGGAAGAAGGCCGCTGCCTCAAATGATAATGGGGCGTTCCATGGCCGTTTTGAAAGCTGAACGCATACCCGTAGAATGCGTTGTACGCGGTTATATTGCAGGGGCCGCATGGTCCGAGTATAAGAAATCGGGGACTATTAACGGCAAAAAAGCGCCAAAAGGGTTGAAGGAGAGCCAGGAATTACCCGAGCCATTATTCACGCCTACTACCAAGGCAGAGAAAGGACATGACCTGCCCATGAATAGCAAGCAGCTCGCCGATCTTGTGGGGAATAAAACGGCTGGCATACTCGAGGAAAAAAGCGTCGCCCTGTACAATTATGCCAGGGAATATGCCAGTGGGCGCGGAATCATCATTGCTGATACCAAGTTTGAATTTGGCTTCTATGATAAAGAAATTATCCTGATCGATGAGGCACTTACACCAGATTCCAGCAGGTTCTGGGACGCAGACCAGTATAAACCAGGTCGCTCTCAGCCAAATTACGATAAGCAGTATGTGCGGGACTGGCTAACCGCTGCAGGGTGGAACCATAAGCCGCCGGCTCCGGCTTTGCCGCCAGACGTGGTAAAGGCCACCACAGAACGCTACAGCGATGCTTACTTCTTGTTAACAGGGAGGAAGTTGAAAAATGTATTTAGCTAAAGTGTATATAACACTCAAACCGACTGTGAACGACCCACAGGGGCTTACAATAAAGGGGGCGCTGCATACCCTGAACTTTAAAAGCGTTCAAGAAGTCAGGGCAGGCAAATATATCGAAATTAAAATTGAAGAGAAAGACCTGGAAAAAGCCAGGAGCGCAGTTCAAGATATGTGTAAAAAACTCCTGGCTAATCCCGTTATAGAGAATTCCCGGTTTGAGCTGGAGCAGATCAAAACAGGCTAAGCCGCAAACAGGCTATTGCGGCAATGTGTAATATATTATTAGCCTGGGGTTACCGGAACCTATATCGATATAATTGGCGTCCCTGGAACTCCACTGATACTTATTATCGCTGTAATTCGGGACAACATAGTAATGGGTCTTTTCAAATTGCAATTTTAACTGCAACCGGCTACTGCGGGTGTCAATTTGCTTTTGCACCGCATCGACCATATCAGGTGACGTGAAGTACGTTTCCGGCATCTGGGTGACAGCATAGTTATAGCTCCAGGTAAATAAAGGCGTGTTTTGCAGATAGATCTGGTTACCATAGGCGTCGATCCTTGCGCCATATTGCTGATTGTATATGTAAAGTGACCCCAGCCCCGGCATAGGGTAATTTACTATCTTTGCTTTCGTCAGGTCGAGTTGGACAGTCTTGATTACAGCATTGACAGGGATCGAGGAAAGATCGAAGCTAAGAAATGCTTGCATCGGCTGCTGTAATTCATTTTGCCCCACCACAACCTGGTCATAGCTGACCTCATTTCCCTTGATTGTACCGTCTTCAGCAGCTATCGAAAAGGTGATAAGTGAATAATTAGCGATCGGAGAGACCACCACCTGGACTGTCGCTTTCGCTATACCCTGATCATTTGTGCCATAAATTGTATAGGTAGTGGTCTGCAACGGCTGGACTGATCTGCTGCCACTCTGAGCGACATCGCCGATGCCGGGGTCAATGCGCACATTTCCAGACCCTGAAACTTCCCACGATAAGGTCGACCGCTCACCCTCTTTAATATCCGGGGGCGAAGCGCCGAATGCCTTGATGGCCATCACAGTAGGTCCGCCCTGGGCTAGCACGTTAACATTTGTACTTATTTCCTTTGACCAGTTGCCGTAGTTGTCCTGGACTTTGAACCAGATCGTATGCGGACCCGCAGTCAATGTATTTGTATCAAAGGTTGCCATTTGACTGAGGTCGCCATTAACGCTTGACCGCCAGTTATAAGCAACTATCTGTCCGACCGCAGGCACCCCATGGCCTGAGAATTTAATCGTCTCACCCGTATAAATTTGCGATGTAGATACGGAATCAATATAAGCAAGCGGAGGAGTTTGGGTGCTTACAACCTGCCTTACGCATCCTGCAAACAGCATAACAGTCACAAGCATCAGCATAAGGATAGTCGCCTTTCTCAAATTAACACCTCTTTTATCCTATGTTTAACACAATCTAACATTTGTATTCAAAATTTGTCAATATATCTATTTGCCGATTTTACTCTTAACGTGCTTCATTACCCTGGACATGACGTCACCTGCTTTGCCCTCTACACGAACTGCTGCCTGAGCATCCATCGGCGTTTCCCCTATATTAACAATCACGATCCTGGCCCCGGCATCCCGTGCATACAGAGGTACATACGCTGCAGGATAAACCAGCAGGGTTGAACCTATGACTATGCAAAGATCGCACTGACTTGCCCGCTTTACAGCTTCGCTGAGAACCCGTTCAGGGAGCGCCTCCCCAAAAAACACTGCGTCCGGCTTGAGAATCCCTTTGCAATGCTCACAAGCAGGGACGTCCTCAACCGCCAAGCGTGCAATGATCTCCGCCATGGGAAAACGTTTCTGGCAACCGAGACACCGCACATACTGCATGTTGCCATGCAATTCAAATACAATTTCGGGTGAATTGCCTGCCGCCTGGTGAAGGTTATCTATATTTTGCGTTACAACACAATCCAGCTTGCCCAGCTTTTCAAGTTCGGCCACTGCGTAGTGCGCATCATTCGGCTTAATTTCTTTTATCATGCCGCCCTCGGCCAGCATTTTCCACTGCATCTTACGCACTTCAGGTCTTTCTACGAAGCGCTGTATTGTAAAATCTTCAGGATCCAGCTTGGTCCAGATCCCATCTTTCCCCCTGAAATCAGGAATTCCAGATTCTGTGCTTATGCCAGCCCCGGTAAATACGACGATACGCCTGGCGGCGATGATCAGGTCTGCAATCCGTTCAGACTGGAGATCAATATTATCCCTGTCCATATCCAGCTCCGTTCATTTGAATTCAGACGCCATATAAATTATACACGGTTTAACTCCTCTGATATATTATATCCATGGCCACGAAATCAACTATAACATCATACCTGGAACAAAACCTGAAAACACGTTACATGGGAAGAGTAGCTCACTTCCTCCCGATCACAACATCGACCATGGACGAAGCCAGGAAGCTGGCAGAACAGGGATCGCCAAACGGAGCGGCGGTAATAGCCGGAAAACAGGAAACAGGCCGCGGCAGGATGGGCAGATCGTGGCTCTCACCCGAGGGAGGCCTGGCCACATCAATTGTGCTGCGCCCACCCGCAAATGCACTCCACCTGCTGCCGGCTATTGCGTCTGTGGCAGTTTACAACGCCATCGGCGGAATGGGTGTTACGGCAAGCATAAAATGGCCCAACGATGTTCTTATATCAGGAAAAAAAGTATGCGGCATATTGATAGAGAACGGATTTAGCGCGGGCAACCTGGTTTACTCTATCGTCGGAATAGGGATAAATGTTAATTTCGAAACGACCAGGTTCCCCGAGATAGCCGGTATAGCCACCAGTTTATCAGTTGAACTGGGGAAAGAGGTATCAATCCCCGAAGTTGCATTAAATCTATATTCCGAGATGGAAAAGCTCTACGACCGCATCGGCGAACCTGATTTTATCATGAGTGAATGGACCCGCCACATGGGAACGATCGGCAGGCGCGTAAGCGTCAACACGGGCAGTGGCACACTGGAAGGAATAGCCGAATCGGTCAACCCCGGGGGCAACCTGGTATTGCGCCTGGATGATGGTTCAATACGCGAGGTGGTGGCGGGCGATGTGTCCAACGTCCAGGATACAGCCAAATAAAAAAGGGGCGTCCCGATTATCATCGGGACGCCCCAGACTATTAACTGTTCGGAAAACTATGACTCCAGTTTTTTCTGATCTCCGCTAATTTTGCTTAGCATGGGCATGATAAGATCCATTGGTAGCGGGAATACAATGGTGTTCGTCTTTTCAGTCGAGATGGTAATAAGTGTCTGAAGGTAGCGCAACTGCATGGCTGCTGGGTGGACCGATAATGTTTTGGCCGCTTCCGCAAGCTTTTGCGCCGCCTGGGCTTCACCGTCTGCATGTACTATCTTAGCGCGGCGTTCCCTTTCGGCTTCCGCCTGCGCAGCCATAGCACGCTGCATGGTCTCAGGAAGCTGAACATCCCTTACTTCCACCATGCTTACCTTGATACCCCATGGTTCTGTTCCCTCATCAATTAGAATCTGAAGTTTCTCGTTGACCTTGTCCCTGTGACCGAGCAAGTCCTCAAGATCGCTCTGACCCACAACATTTCGCAGCGTTGTCTGGCAGAGAAGCGACGTTGCCCTGATATACTGCTCAACATTCAATATAGCCGATTCCGGCTTCATGACACGGAAATAAACCACGGCATCCACTTTGACGGTAACCGTGTCCATGGTAATACACTCTTGTTGCGGCACGTCCATCGTCACGACGCGCAATTCCACTTTGACCATGCGCTCGATGAAGGGTATAAGAAAGATAAGACCAGGTCCCCTGACACCCACATATCTTCCCAGACGAAAAACCACGCCTCTCTCGTACTCATTAACGATCCTGACTGACGCGAAAATCACGATCAACAGGAATACTGCTGCTATGACTATTCCTACAACCTGCATATTTGCCTCCTCATTTCTTTTTGGTCACATATAGTTTCAAGTTATCTACCCTGGTGATAACCACTTGTTCTCCCGGCTGGGCAGTCCCGCTGTCCATTTCAGCCGACCACAGCTCACCCTCAACCAGCACCATACCCCTGGGTTTGAGGACTGTTTTAACCTCGGCAGACTGTCCTACCATCCCTTCCTTCCCCGTAGTAACCCTGCGCCGCTGTCCCTGGACCGTGGCCCAAACAAGCAGGCCGACGAAAATGGCCATGACAATGGCAACAATAGCAACAAGA
>JAPLHL010000501.1 GCA_026389655.1 Chloroflexota bacterium | reverse complement strand
GACCGGCGTGCGGATAGCCGATTATTTGAAAGAACATAACTTGCAAGACAAGGTTGAGCTCGCAGGTATCTGTTGCACTGCCCACGAAGTGACGCGGCATGACGACCATGCCAAGGTGATCGGACCACTTTCCCGGCAGCTTTTCTTCGTCCGCTGCGGCATTGCCGACGTCATTGTAACCGATGAGCAGTGCATCAGGACTGATATCCCTATCGAGGCTGCCAAAGCGGGTTCAGCCTTCATCGCCACGTGCGACAAGGCCTGCTACGGCCTCGAAGACTTAACTGGTAAAAACACCGGCGATATCATCAAAGCTATGACCGAAAGCGGCAAACAGGCTTTAATATTCGATCCTGACAAGGCCGCCGAAGTTGCTGTTAAAGTCGCCCTTGAACTGGGACCGAAAAGGGACAAGACCCTGGCCAAGCCCGGGGAGGTCCCGGGACTCTGCAAAGACCACAAGCTGTGCAATATGTGCAGCCAGGCATGCCCGAACCTGCTTGAGGTAGGAGACTCCATCGAAGCGGCCAAAAATGGTAACCTCCAGCCGCTGGTCGAGGTATTTAATAAGTGCATCGGCTGCGGGAAATGCGAGCAGGAATGCCCACGCCACGTGCCCATCTTCAAAATGATGCAGGCCGCCGCCAGTTGGGAGACCGGCAAGCTGAGGGTTGGTCGCGGGCCGATTATGGATACTGAGATACGGAAAGTCGGAGCGCCGATCGTGCTCGGTACCATTCCCGGCGTCATCGCTATCGTCGGCTGCTCGAACTTCCCGGAGGGACCAGATGAGGTGGCTGAAATAGCCGAAGAATTTGCCAAAAGGAAATACATAGTGGTGCTTTCCGGCTGTGCCGCCATGTCGGTTGGCATGAAAAAGGACAAGGACGGGAAGACCCTCTATGAAAAATACTCGCCCAATTTCGAAGCGGGCGGCGTTATCAATGTCGGTTCCTGCGTGGCCAATGCCCATATCAGCGGGGCCGCCATTAAAATAGCCAATATCTTCGCCACCCTTCCCCTGCGCGGAAATTATGAGGTTATCGCTGACTACATCCTAAACCGTGTGGGCGCCTGCGGCCTGGCCTGGGGAGCTTATTCACAAAAAGCCGCCGCCATTGCCACGGGTTTCAACCGCTTGGGCATCCCGGTTGTCCTGGGTCCGCATTCGGCCAAGTACAGACGCCTGTATCTGAGCCGTAAGGAAGAAGATGACTGGACGGTCATGGACGGGCGCGAAAGAAAACTGGTAGATACCGGCGAACCTTCCCCCGAGCACTTGATCACCGTGGTAGAATCAAAGGAAAGGGCGATGATCACACTGGCCAAACTCTGCATCAGGAAGAATGACACGCCGCAGGGACGCCAGCTAAAGCTGACCCATTATATCGGGCTGTATAAGCAGCACATGGGGAGCCTGCCCGATGACCTTCACCTGTTTGTCAGGAAGACCTCAGACATACCCATTTTTTTCAAGAAGGAAGTAATGGCCTATCTCGAAAAAGTGGGCTGGAAAGAGAAGCAGGTACTGACACTCCCCACAATAATCGGCACTTATGAATCGGACGTCTCCATCGACTCAGTAATCCATTAATCAGTGGGTTTGAACACAAATAATATAAAGGAATAACCGGGTAAATAAGGAA
This sequence comes from Chloroflexota bacterium, assembly GCA_026389655.1. Classification (GTDB taxonomy): domain Bacteria; phylum Chloroflexota; class Dehalococcoidia; order GIF9; family UBA5629; genus JAFGLP01. Next base: position 4,906 of record JAPLHL010000501.1, on the reverse strand, counting down.
ATGACAGGTAATCTTCCATATCACCGGGTCAACGTACTGACGGGAACAAAAGCAGCCCGCGTTATCGAGGACCCCACAGAATACGCCCTCTTGATTAAGAAGGCGACCAGGCCGCTGCTGGTAGTAGGCCCCCGGGCGCTAACCATGTCATTAGAAAGCAAAGCGGTTGTCGATTACGCTGTGGAAATCGCCCGAACACTGAATATACCCGTTTGCGCCACAGCGCACACCCGCAAGAAGCTGGTCGAATCGGGCATCGAGCCAGCCAGTAGTTATGACCTGATGGAGATAATTAACCACCTTAAAGACCCTCAATGGTGCGGTGTCAGAAAAGAAGGCAATCACGACCTCGTTATTTTCATCGGGGTGCGCACCGACCTGGCTGAGCAGGGATTATCGACCCTCAAACACTTTGCCAGGCACCTGAGGACCATGACCTTATGCAAATATTATTACCCGAATGCCTCCTACAGCCTGCCTAATCTCAAAGATGGCAAGTGGAAGGAATTCCTGGATGGTTTAATAACGAATCTGAAGGAGAATGCACAATAAAATGGATGGTGTATTTCCGGTAGACATAGGCCCTCAATATGAAGGCGAGGTAATCAGAAAGGCAGACCTGTATGTGGAATTCGGCGGGCCTAATGTAACCAGCAAGTTCGAGCTGCTTACCATCAAAAGCCCGGACCAGGTGGAAAACGAAAAGATTGAAATCATCGGGCCGGATATCCAGGAAATGAAAGAGGGCAACAGCTACCCGCTGGCACTGATGATCAACGTCGCCGGAGAGCGGCTGGAAAAGGACATGGAGCCGGTGATGGAACGCCGCATGCACCTTTATGGCAACTATATAGAAGGTTTCTACCATATGAACCAGCGGGATGACGTCTGGATGAGGCTTAACAAAGAGGCTTTCGGCAAGGGATTAAACTCCCTGAAGGAGATTGGAAAAATCCTGATGTTCCTCTACACTTCAGAGCTGGACGTCATCGAGAAAATCGCCATTACATTTGTTACAGATGAAAAGAAGGTGGAGGAGTTGCTGCCGTCTGCGCGTGAGGTCTACAAGGCCAGAGATATGAGGGCCAGGGGCCTAAAAGAGGAGGATGTGGAGGAATTCTACAGTTGCGCCTTGTGCCAGAGCTTTGCTCCAACCCACATCTGTATCGTAACCCCTGAGCGAATAGCTAACTGCGGCGCAATTAGCTGGTTCGACGGTAAAGCCGCCTACAAGCTGGATCCCGAAGGGCCGGTGCAGCGAATAGAAAAGGGGGAATGCCTTGACCCGGTCAGGGCCGAATACACGGGCTGCAACCAGATTGCTGCCGAAAAATCGATGGGCACTTATACCAGGGTTTACCTGCACAGCGCTTTCAGCTACCCGCATACTTCATGCGGGTGTTTCCAGGCCATATGTTTTTATATACCCGAGGCCGACGCCTTCGGTATAATTAACCGCGATTTTCCGGGTGATTGTGTAATCGGCACCTCATTTTCCACCATGGCGGGTGAAGCGAGCGGCGGCCACCAGGTTGAGGGCTACCTTGGCCTGGCCCTGGAATACTTGAGGTCACCCAAGTTCCTGCAAGCGGAAGGCGGATGGAAACGTATTGTATGGATGCCAGGCGTTATAAAAGAGATGTACCGGGAAGTCTGCCCGGAAGGTCTATTCGATAAAATCGCCACGGAAGATGACGCCAAAAATACCGACGAACTAGTCGAGTTCCTGAACAGGGTAGGGCACCCGTGGACAAGGGGCGAAGTGGACCTGCCGGTATAACAGGCGCACTAACCCCGGATGTTCATTTGTCCCGAAGTGAAATATATTACCAGGGATACAATGCATTCAGACTTGGAATATGGTATACTATTTGCGAGTTTGCAAGTGCTAGTGTGCTTTAGCTCAATAAACACAAGATGTTGTGGTCGTTGTCTTAATAATAAGCTGCTGTAGGGCAGGGTTTGGACAGGCGAAATCCAACCAAAAGAAAAAACCATGAATTCAGAACAAATCAACAATTCCAACAACGGCGAATATACTGCGGAAAATATCCGCGTCCTTGATGGACTGGAAGCAGTCCGCATGCGGCCGGGTATGTACATTGGAGATACAGGAAAAGACGGCCTGCATCACCTGGTGTACGAGATCGTCTATAACAGTATAGACGAAGCAATGGCCGGTTATTGCGACCGCATACAGGTCATTATAAAGCCTGATAATGCGGTCACGGTCATCGACAACGGCCGCGGTATTCCCGTAGATATTCACCCGGAAAAAGGAGTCTCCGCTCTTGAAGTCGTCATGACCACCCTGCATGCCGGCGGTAAATTTGGCGATGGCGCTTACAGCGTCTCCAGCGGCCTCCATGGCGTAGGCGCCTCCGTTGTCAGCGCCCTCTCATCCTGGTTGCGAGCAGAGGTACGGCGCAACGGTAAGATCTGGCGCCAGGAATATAAGATGGGGACGAAGCAGGATGATGTCAAGGCAGTAGGCAAGACCGCCGAGACCGGCACAACTATTACCTTTATGGCAGATACGGAGATTTTCGGTGAGATCAGTTTCGATTTCAATGTCCTTTGTGAGAGGCTGCGTGAGCTGGCTTTCCTCAATAAGGGGGTCGAAATAAGCCTTAAAGACGAGAGGACTGATAATGAAATGGCGTATTTCTTCGAGGGCGGCATTGCCAGCCTGGTCCGCCGCATCAACAAGAACCGCCAGGTGCTTGATAAGTCGATCTACATCTCAGGCAAGGTCAACAGCACTGCCGTCGAGATCGCTATACAGTACAACGACGGCTATTCTGAAAATGTAACCGCTTTCGCCAATTGCGTGAACACCAAGGAAGGCGGTACCCATATGACCGGTTTCCGTGCAGCACTAACCCGTGTGCTGAATGACTACGCCCGTAAGAATAAATTTCTAAAAGATAACGACCCAAACCTGTCCGGTGAGGACATTCGAGATGGATTGACAGCTGTGGTCAGCGTCAAGGTCGGCCAGCCGCAATTTGAAGGCCAGACCAAGGGCAAGCTCGGTAATCCGGAAGTTAAAGGCCAGGTGGAATCTATTGCAGGCGACGGCCTGAACGAGTACCTGGAAAAGCACCCTGAAGAGGGCAAATCCATCATCGACAAGTGTTTACTGGCTGCCAAGGCCAGGGAAGCTGCCCGCAAGGCCCGCGACCTGATCTTGAAGAAGACCGGGCTCGAGTTCGGGACTTTGCCGGGCAAGCTTGCTGACTGCTCCAGCAACAATCCCAAGGACTGCGAGTTGTACCTGGTGGAGGGCGACTCGGCAGGCGGCTCGGCCAAACAGGGGCGCGACCGCAATTTCCAGGCTATTCTCCCGCTACGCGGTAAAATCCTGAACGTCGAGAAAGCCGCCAAGGATAAGATTTTTGATCACGAAGAAATACGTGCAATTATCACCGCCCTGGGCACTGGCATAGGTGAGCAATTCGAGCTGGGAAAGCTACGCTACCACCAGATTATTATCATGACGGATGCCGACGTGGACGGCGCACATATCCGCACTCTTCTGCTGACCTTTTTCTACCGCAACATGTCGGACCTCATTCAAAACGGTCACCTCTTCATCGCCCAACCACCGCTTTACCGCATCCAGGCCGGTAAAAAGCAAACCTGGGTCTATTCGGACGCACAGAAGGACGCCGAGCTAACCAAACAAAAAAGCGGGGGCAAGGTTGATGTCCAGCGCTACAAGGGTCTCGGTGAAATGAGCCCGGTACAGCTCTGGGAAACAACCATGAATCCGGCTACCCGGACACTACTCAAAGTCCAGGTGGATGACGCTTTGAAAGCCGATGAGATATTCCACGTATTGATGGGAAGCGACGTGCCGCCCCGCAAGTCTTTCATCCAGGCGCATGCCCGCAGCGTCAAGAATCTGGATATCTAAGACCTGTCAACTTTCCAGCGTGATATCATAATTGGCTATCGGGCTGCGGTGAAAACCCAGGTTCACCACATTTTTTCGCAGTTTCTCATTCTTTTCCGGGAAAATAGCGCGCACCGTATTGACGCCTTCCTTTGCACACCTGTCCAGCACTTCATCCACCAGTCGTCTGCCAATCCCCTTGCCCTGGTAATCTTCGGCAACATCAATCGCATTAATCACACAAAACTCACTGAAGGGCATGCCCATGTACATCAGCCGGGCCAGTACGAACCCGGTGATCTTATTGCCAGCCTGCGCAACAAAACTGAAGTCGAGGGGACCCCCGGGGTCCAATGCCACCATATCTTTGTACGTAATCTGGCTTTTACCCTTTCCGATTTTCCTATCCAGGTCGATAACCGAATCAATGTCTGCCCTTGACATGCGCCGGATCACAACAGCTTCCTTACCGGTCGTACTCATTTTCCCCCTCCTGTTAAAACAAAAAGAACACTAAAATTGCACGTGTCAAGCAATTCCAGCGTCTTTCCTTCACCTCATCCAACGCAACGGCTGTGTACTATTTATCTTATACTACGGTATGCTCAGCGGTGTCAATCCGGTTTTCACTGGTTCTTATAGAGCCCGTGAGCGATAATGTATCGCTCTACCTCCGCGGGAACCAGGTAACGGATTGATCTCCCTTCCGCAAGGCGCTCCCTGATATCCGTGGAACTGATGCCGATGTGGGGACCATCCAACTTTATCATTCTCTCCGAAAGGCCAGGCATGGATTCCTCCAGTACCAAAATATCCGGTTCCGGCGCCCCGGGCCTTGGAAAGGTCACCAGGGTCGCCATTTTGGAGATACGGTAGGGCGCCTTCCACTGGGGCATATTCTTCAACCCATCCCATCCAATAAGCAGGAATAACCGGGTTTCATTATCGAAATCCCTGCTCAACTGCTCCAGCGTATCAACCGTGTATGTCCAACCCGGATGTTCAATT
>JAPLHL010000203.1 GCA_026389655.1 Chloroflexota bacterium | reverse complement strand
CGGCAGAATCTTTATTCTTGGGCATTTCCTTACTCAATTAAACTATGCCACTCTCACTTTAGTATGTAAAACATTTCTATGACGTAAATATCTTCCATAGCCATTGGACCAAGAGTGTTAACCCAGAACCCAGAATCAAAGTAATAAGAGAAAGTACGATTGGGAATAAGGTAGCATCTCTCTCAAGCACGCTAAATGTAGCTACCACTTCTGCTTTATGCTCTGGCAATAATATCTGCAAATTATATTGACCGTAAGTTACTAAATACTGGTCAATCCTAATGCGTATTTCTTTTTGTGAATTGACTATTTCTTCGGGTTCAATTTCACCAACATAATACTGATCATTACCGTCAAAACGATATAGGTTCAGGCGTATCCATGTATCATCATTAGGGTCATTGGGTTTCATCTTAACAATTAAATTGACGTTTGTAGCACTCAAATAAGGGATAAATTGGAGGTAACGCCTAAACCATTGCGTAGGCGTTACAGATACAGTAAATTTTCCAATTCTTGTAGTACGATAAACTGGCAAGTTTCACCCCTGTTCCTTTCCCAATTTTATCACAATTCATATCTAAAATGTTGACACTCTTGCTATATATAGTCATCAGGTAATCCTTCTCCTTCGGTCCATTTCAGCAGCCGCCGGCGCGGAGCCGGTCTTAAAGTCTACATATATATAAAGTTCCTCGTGTATATATAGATAGAGAGAGATGCCGCGCCGTAGCGCGGTACCTGAGGTGGGGTGTGGGCCGTGGGGGTTGCGGTATCCATGGAAGCATGTTTTACCTTTGGTTACAAAAGCCGGTTGAAGGTGATATGGAATATATAGAGTTATCAGAGTCCTAAAAAAGGAGATAGTGGCCATTAAAGGAGTTTCGCGAGTTATCAAAAAGGATTAGGAAGCGTCGGTATTATGGCGTTACCTCGTAATCCAGTTCGAGGAAGAATGTATCATAACCTAAAGGATTACGCAGCTGTGCCCATATACAGATATTTCTGAAAACCAAAAAATATGTTACGAATATTTTCGACGCTACCAAGTATTCTTTCCGCATCGTTGAGTGCTTGATATTTCAGTGTCAGAAGAACGGGCAATTTTTCCTGGCTAAGCTCCTCAACGCCGGTTTCAATATATTTGGACAGAACAAATTCCAGAAACTCTTTCTGTTTGGAATCCAATTGAGCAAATATACTGGACTGTGCCCTGGCCACTCTTGCCTCGCGCGTAATTGGTGTCACCGCAAAAGAGATATATTCGAGCACATCAAACAGGTCGCTTTTTTCAGCGTCTATCAGCTTTTGCATCGTAGTCAATATATCCTTTCCGTAACCGGCATTGCCTAGTTTTTCAAGAAATGCGCTGCGCGTGATAGGGTCAGACCAGATTTTACGTAGCTCATCTTCGCTTTTGAAGAATTCCGGTAAAGTGCCAAATAATTGATGCAGAAATTCTTCCGCTGAGATCGGCTTCCCATCCGCGCTCCAAAACGAAGTGGCCATCATATACTGGATCTCGCGCTCTTTGCCGTCACGAAGTTTGACTTTAATCTTCTTCGGCGGTGGTTCGGGTGGCTCCGGTGAAGGGGGTTTTGGAGGCCCCACGGGCCGATCCGGTTTTGGTTCAGGTTCTATAGGTTCGCCGTCCCATTCCGGATCAGTAAAATGATGACAGGCATCCACAAAATCATAGATGGTGAAATACTCTTTGCCTTCATACAGACGTGTTCCGCGACCGATTATCTGTTTGAACTCGATAATGTTCCTTATCGGCCGCATCAGTACAATATTCCGGATATTGCGGGCATCTACCCCGGTGGAAAGCTTTTGTGAGGTGGTTAGAATCGTCGGGACGGTCTTTTCATTATCCCTGAATTCCTCTAAATACTGATCGCCCAAAGCGCCATCGTTGGCTGTGACACGTACGCAGTAATTAGGTTCCTTGCTTTTCTTTTTCTGATTGATTAAATCCCTCACTGCCATTGCATGGTCCTGGGTAGCGCAGAAAACAATACTTTTTTCGTCCTGATTAATGTCAGATAGAAATATATCTACCCGCTTGGCCTCGCGTTCTTTGATCTCAATGATCCTATTAAAGTCCGCTTCTGTATAAACTTTGCCTTCTTCGATTTCACCCTCTATGACCTTGTCATCCGGGGTATAGATATAGGCATCCAACGTAGTCTCAATGCGCTTTACTTTGAACGGCGTCAGAAAACCATCGTTGATACCTTCTTTGAGCGAATAGATATACACAGGATCACCGAAATACTTATATGTATCAGCATTTTCTTCTCGTTTGGGCGTTGCAGTTAAACCAAGCTGGACCGCCGGAGCAAAGTATTCCATGATACCGCGCCAGTTGCCTTCGTCATTCGCACCGCCCCGGTGGCACTCATCGATAACAATGAAATCAAAATAATCGGCTGGATATTGTCCAAAATTAGGTTGGTTATCCTGGCCGCTCATGAAAGTCTGGAAGATGGTAAAGAAAATGTTACCGTTGGTAGGCACCCTTCCATTTTTGCTGATCTCATTCGGTTTAATCCGCACCAAAGCATCTTCAGGGAAGGCAGAAAAAGCGTTGAAAGCCTGGTTGGCCAGATTATTTCTATCGGCCAAAAATAAGATGCGAGGTCTGCGCGAGCCATCACGTTTCAGATTCCAGCGGGTCTGAAAAAGTTTCCAGGCAATCTGGAAGGCAATGTAGGTTTTCCCCGTGCCGGTCGCCATGGTTAGCAAGATGCGTGGCTTGCCTTCGGCGATGGCGGCCATAACATTATTGACCGCAATTTCCTGATAATAATGCGCAATCTTGGTGCCACCCACATCCTCAAATGGTATTTGATTAAATTTATCCAGCCATAAGTTTGGGGTTGGGAAGGTCTTTTTCCAGAGATCATCCGGCGTGGGGAAAGATTGGATCAGACCTTCTGCGCCGGTCTGCATGCATATCTGATAAATCTCTTTGCCGTTGCTGGCATAGGTGTAATCAAGGTGCATTTTCTCGGCGTAGTTCTTTGCTTGTGCCACCCCTTCGCCCACCTCAAGCTCATCGCTTTTAGCTTCCATAGTCGCCAGCTTTGATCCCTTATGCACAAGCACATAATCAGCTATTAGCGGTTTGGCGCGCCCGCCGCCGGTCAGAATTTTGCCAGCAGTGATATGGTATTCCCGCAGGATTTTTGATCCTTCCACTACACCCCAACCACTTCCTTTGAGTTGCGGCTCGATAAGTTCTGCTCTAGTATCTGCTTCGTTCATGACGTCAATTCAATACTGTTTTCAGTTCACTAAGTAGTTTCAGGGCTTCTTCGCTGGTGAGAAATGGTGGCTTCATTGTCTTTGCCCAAAAAAATCCGAATCCCATCACCTGTTCAATTTCCGACGCAGACATTGACTTGAGCGGCTGCCCCTTCTCCGGTACCGGGGTCAACCACTTAATATCCCGATAGAGAGCGTCCTCATCCTTGTCCTCCTTCACATCGCTCTTTACTTCGCCGGCTGCTATGATGCCTTTTCCTTTGTGATAAAGAAACACTATGTCCTTTTTGTTCAAGGAGTGGACGATTCCCTTAATTCCACCAAAGGCGGCAACTCGATTTCCCTCGCACATATACCAGATAGATTCGCTTCTATAACTCTTGTTTGTGTCAAAGATAACACCCTTTACTAAAGCAGGATTGGAATGAATGTCATACGGCTTCGAGAAGAATTCAAAATAATCCTCCCCGGCGATTTGATAGAGGCGGTAAGGGATGAAGTCCAGGGACAGCCCCTTGGATTTCCAGTAAGCCACATTCATTGCCAACTCTCTATCGCTAGCACTTCCGACGATGATAAGGTGCTGGTTGGTATTGAATTTTGACTTATCCAGCGGGCGTTCCA
>JAPLHL010000011.1 GCA_026389655.1 Chloroflexota bacterium | reverse complement strand
TTATATCGTGCATTTTCGCCACAAAAATAAAATACAGGTTGCCGCCCTGCGGGTATGCATGTGAAAGATGCGTCATACAGATCGTTTTGGGGCGTGCTTTTATAAGGGCCCTGACCTCCGCATGTACTTTCGGGAGGTTTTCCCATGTTACAGCACATTCAAGCGTATCTATCAGGATACCATAGTCCATCAAATCCTCACGCATAAAGGGGTCGGTGAAACGGCTCTTCTCCCATGCATGTGTGACCCTTGCTATCGAAAGATCAAAGGCCCCGTTCTTCCTGCATATTTTTCTCACCTTGCTGTCAACCAGTTTAGTGAAGTTCTTGTCCCCATCCGATGTTCCCAGTAACATACAGCGTTTCATAGGCTTATAGCCCATAGACTGCAGCAGTGTATCTGCTGGTGTGCCGTGTACATGATACATGCGCATAGCAACATCTGTCTCCTCGGGATCAGAAAGCCGGAATACCGAGGGCAAACCAAACTCCCCTTGCATAACTTCCCGGCAGGCAGTCAATGCGCTTTCCCACGATTTAAAAAGGTAAGCATACCGGCGGCGATTTCCTGGCATATACCGGCATAATCTTAGCGTCACGCTGGTAAGCACCCCGAAGGTACCCTCACTGCCGATCATTATCTGGTCGAAATCCGGTCCGGTTGCAGAGCGCGGGAACTCCAGTGTTTTGAAATTACCAATTGGCGTCACATATTCCTGCGCAATAACCATATCCTCAATCTTCCCATAATAGGTCGAATTCTGCCCGGCCCCCCTTGTTACAACCCAACCACCTACGCTTGAATGTTCGAATGATTGAGGAAAATGGCCTACCGTATAATTGCGTTTTGTTTTTAGTGTCTCAGGCGCATTATTAAGTATTTTTTCTAGCTCAGGGCCCATAATGCCGGGCTGCACTGTGACCGTCTGGTTGACCTCACTAATAGAAATGACCTTGTTCATATGTGCACACATATCCAGACAGACGCCGCCTTTGACCGCCTCTTTTCCGCGTGTTACGCTGGAGTTGCCGCCAGCCACATAAAGCGGTATGCGCTTCTCATCGCAGTATTTAACGATCGTTTCTATATCTTTCTGATCACGCGGGCTCACGACAAGATCGGGCAGATTCTCCACAACCTTATGCCTCAAGCGCAGGGCATCGATCATTGCTCCTCCATAAGATGCCCTCGTGCGATTATATGTATCAGTACAGATGTTATCACTGCCAACGATATTTCTAAATGCATCCAGATGTTCCTGCGGCATTTTTACCGGGACTTCGATATCAAGGTCATCTATGCAAAGGTCGGGATTCTTGAAATCCTGGTCGGTCATTCCAAAAGCTTCTTTGATAAGGTGAAACATGCCCTGGTTAGGATGTTTGAAGCCCCTGGGGTCTCCATATTTAAACAAACTGCGGAAAGAACGGGCGGGAGCTTCCTTTTCATACCAATTCGGATAAAATTCATCTTTGGCTGACATCTTCTCCTCCTGTCACCTGCCCCGGTTGAAAAATGATTGCAATGATTAATATCATCCCGGGTTCGGGCTGTAGTACGTCTTCCACGTACCGGAATAATCAGTAACTTCTTTCTGCCAGCGCTCATCACTCCAGCCTAGCTCAGCCTGAACGATCGTGCGGATCCGTTCCATCTGGTCCATTGCCCCACCGGGAAGAAGCATACCTATCCGGACGCGGCGAAGCAGCAAATCCTCCAGGTGAACAACGCCTTCATCCCTGGCTGCCCATCGCAGCTCCGCCCATACGTTAGGCAGGTTCCCTATGCGTTCCAATTCACCGGCGCCGGCCAGTGCTATCAAATCCGCGGTATCTTTTCCGTGGCGCCCATTAAGATAATCCAGCGTACTTCGAGCGATATTTGGAGCAGTCACCTTATGCAACGGTGCAATAATCCTGCTTAATTTTATTGATGATGGAGATTGGCCCAGTTGTTTAAGAACTGCCTCTACTGTCTGGCGCGACATGATACGAAAAGTCGTATACTTTCCACCCGTAATAGTAATCAGCCCATTTTCGTTCCACAACGCATGTGCCCTGGACTCTTTACCCGGAGAATCCGCCCCACCTCTTACTATGGGACGCAATCCGGCAAACGATGAAATCATATCGTCGATCGTCAGATTTAAATTGGGGAAAAGGACGGCGGCGGCATCCAGCAGATATCCGATTTCGTCCTGGCCGGCAAAAGGCTCGGTGAATGTCTTGTCCAACGCGGGGTCATGGTCTATATCTGTCGTGCCGATCATTGTGATTCCTTCCCAGGGGATGACAAACATAGCTCGGTTATCTTTGGGATGCAGCAGTGTAAGCGCCACCGACATCGGCAATTTTTCACGGGGAAAAATCAGGTGACTGCCGCGCAGCCTGCGCAAACGGGTAGCTTGCCCTATATATTGCCTGATTGTATCTGTCCAGGGGCCTGACGCATTTACTACGGACTTGGCCTGCAATTCAACACTATTGCCACCGGGGGAGGCCGTATCTTTCAAAACCACCCCGCAGACCTGGCCTTTACCGTTACGTAAAATATTTTCTACTTTCGCATAATTAATAGCAGTCCCGCCCGCTGTGACTGCCTCCCGTATGACCCGCAATACAATTCGGCAATCATCCATGGCAGCATCGTAATACAGGTAGCCGTTCAACAACCCCTCAGTGTTTAACGGCGGGCAGTCCTTTAAGATCATCTCTTTGCTGTAAGCACGATGGTCCCATTTTGGCGCCATCAGATCGTAGAGCGACATAACTGTGCCTATCTTGCTGCTTTTAATGTGATAACGTCCGAAGTTGGGAAATACGAAACCCAGCTTGGTCACGAGGTGCGGAGCTTCCTTTAGCAACCGCTCACGTTCACGCACAGACTCTTGCGTGACCTTGTACTGCTTGTTAAGAATATAGCGAAGACCGCCGTGGATCAGCTTGGAGGACCGGCTCGATGTCCCCGAGGAAAAATCGTTGGCTTCCACCAGCAGCGTTTTCAGTCCTGCAGCGACAGCGTGTCTCAAAACTCCAGCACCGGTTATACCACCCCCGATGACTATTAAATCCCAGGGTTGATTCAGTGCTGACCAGGTTTGTTCACGCCAACCTTTGTACCACATGGTATCTCCTTGTGTTTAGCCTCAAGTCACATTCCAGTAACGACCGTACTCGATTGTCAAGAATATACCCGCCTGCCAGCAGACGGACCGCAACCGGCTTCACCAGATATTGTAAATTAATGGGTGCAGGTCATGCACTATCCAGTGTCCTATTTCCAGCCGCCGGTTTTCATATCTAGAGTTACATTATTATCAGGCGGAGGCAGGTCCTTCCATAATCCATAGACAAGATCTTTACGCATCTGGATTACAACCCATCCCAGCGGGCTTAGATTCTGTTCCTGTATCATCTCCTGTCCGGCAGGAAGGCTTTCGTCACCCAAAAAATGCGCTACGAAGGCTTTGGTAATTTGCGTGGATAGTCTCTCTGCCTCAGCCTGGCCGACTCCGTAGCCCTTCAGAGTATTAGTCGCAATACCGGCAATGCCCTTTTCCAGATAATCTTTCGCATATGCCGGGAAATCCTGCGGGTGAGATTTTATTGAAGTAACAACCTCAGTCTTAATAATGGTCTGCTGATTTCCAGCCAGTTCAACAATCCTGTATGGGCATGGATAAGTTACTAACGAACCCGTTTCTATATCAAAGAGAAACTTGTTGCCGCCATCAGTCCACTGCGCTTCGGTGATATCCTGCGCGTGGTAATGTCCGGTAAATACCATCCTCACATTATAGGCCGCAAAAAGCCGTGAAATATCCTTATAGTCGTCTACTATGTATGCTCCATAGTTCTTCTCTTGCCCCGCATAATGTTCTACCACGACATGATGCATGAGAACGATTACAGCCTTGTTCGCTTTAGCAGCTTCACCAAGCCTGCCTTCTATCCATGTCAGCGTCTGCGGACTGAACTTGCCGTCAGTTATCGGCTCTTTGTCCTCGATGTTTTCTTTATAGCGATTTGCATCCAGCGCCAATAGCCAGAGGCCGGGGACAGGTTCGGCTACATAACTTAGCGAATTGCTGTCCCTCTGCAATGCATCTTTGAACCCAAAATCGTTGTATATTTTTACGAACTCTTCCGGGCTGATATTTGGTGTCCGTTCCTGTGAATCACCAACATATTTATAGGAGTGGCCATTTTTAATATCATGGTTTCCCGGCACCACATATACGTTTTTACCGCTTGCCTTTAATTTTGCCAGGTATTGTGCAGCCAGCAGATGTGAGGCAAGCTCCCCATCCTTGGTCAGGTCGCCGGGACAAAGTACGAAAGTGGCCTTTGAACTGCTCATTGAAGATATTGCTGAATCGAGTATCTCAGGACCTTCCCTGACAAGTTTACGGTCGGCGGCTATGTAGTCCTCGAACGCTTTACCCGTCGTGCCCAGGCTGGAATCGTATATATGAGGGTCGCTGAATACTATAAAACTCGCTTCAGGATAGGCCGCCGCCTTTTCCAGTGAAGTACGTAATGAAGAATTAGAATCTATTTGGAACGCCGGTTTCGGAGCAGCGCACGCAACCAGGCTAAAAATCATTAAAGCGCAAAATGTAATTTGGAAAATCCTTGAAGTTGCTGAAACCAATTTCTTCACCATGTAACCCCCTTCTTAGTTAAACCGATAACTGACCGATGAATGTAATATACTACAGATAATCTGCAACGGCAATATTGTCACCGTAACTGGTTTTGCTGACATTGCATACGACAGCAATAATAGTTTAATATAATATTATGTTAATCTCTTCAGTGTATTTCCAACACGACTCTATATGAAACATATGGGAAAAGGTGATTCTACGAAGCGGGGGGAAAACAACAGGGAGTTGGCTTCCTCTGTAAACTCCCATTCCCAAACGCACGATATCGAGGAACGGTACAATGCGCTGTTTGAACGTTCTCGGGACGCTGTGTATATCCACGATATCGATGGCAATTTCACCGACTTCAACGTGGCGTGGCTAAAAATGACAGGCTACGAAAAAGCGGATATCTCAAACCTTAGATTGTTCGCCTTTTTGCCTCAGGACCAGATACCAGCGATAACAGAAGCTACCGATGAACTGATAAAAAACGGGGTAAGTAAGTTCCATGAATTCAAGCTCAAACGCAAGGATGGCAGCTTTGTAGATATTGAGGCGACTTCTTTCCTGATTTATCGGCAGGGCAAACCGGTCGCGGTAATGGGCATCGCCCGCGATATTACTGAACGCAAGCGTATTGACGAAGCACTCCGCCTGAATGAATGGTTTTACAGGCTCCTGGCCGATAATGTGACGGACTCGGTATGGTTAATGGATATGAATTTGAAAATTATCTATGCCAGCCCATCCTCTGAAAAACTCCGTGGATACACCGTTCAGGAATTGCTGGAGTTGCCCCTTGAAAAGCATATGACACCGGCGTCTCTCCAGATAGGTCTTAAAATGTTCTCTCAAGAGATGAAAAAGCTGGAAGAGGACCCGGGCTACACTATCAACAGGACACTGGAACTGGAGTATTATCGCAAGGACGGCTCGACCTTCTGGAGTGAAAGCACCTTTTGCCTGGTCAGGGACGACTCCGGGAAGCCTTTCGGCATCATCGGTGTCGGCAGGGACATCACTGAAAGGAAAAAGTCCGAAGAAGAGCTTACGAAGATCAACGAGCGATTGCAGAAAGCAATGACCGGAGCAGTAGAAACCATATCTATAATGTCTGAATTAAGGGATCCCTATACCGCCGGCCATCAGGACCAGGTCGCCAGGTTGGCAGCGGCGATTGCCAAGGAACTGGGACTCCCCGAAAAAAGGGTGAGCGCTATCAGGATGGCAGGTACTTTGCACGATATCGGCAAAGTCAGCATCCCGTCTGAAATCCTGAGTAAGCCCGGACAGTTAAGCGATATCGAGATGGCTATGATAAGAAACCATCCGAAGGTAGGTATGGAAATCCTGAAGTCCATCGACTTCCCCTTTCCAATCTGTAAATATGTGGTCGAGCATCATGAGCGTATGGACGGCTCGGGGTATCCATCAGGCCTTAAAGGTGAAGAGATCTCTATTGAGGCCAGGATACTGGCAGTAGCAGACGTTGTATCTGCCATGGCGTCCCACAGGCCTTACCGTGCAGCGCTTGGCATAAAAAGGGCGCTTGAAGAAATAGCTAAAAACAAGGGCATCCTTTACGATCCGGCAGTGGTGGATGCCTGTCTCACGCTATTCTCACAACAGAGATTCAAGCTGGAATAACCCGCCACAACTTTTCGTTATACATAAATTACGCATTGGGGTTCATTACTCTCCCAATAAATAGCACAGTGCCGGTCTTAATGTCCCTGATCAAGAAAATGAATGGCCGGTCTATTTTTACTTCGATAGGCGAAACCGGCATGGCTGTTGCCCTCATTATGACTGCGGTGGCCGCCGCCGCCTCGGTGCCGGATTCATCGGTAGCAATAAACGCTTTATGTATAACATCCGATATATAAAGATCACGTTTACCCGTCATTCCCGAGAAATCGGCGCTATCACTGAAAGCAACGGGCATTCCCATGTCCGATAGTGCCTTTTTCAAGCTAAATTCAGATTCAAACTTAAAAGCTGGTATGGTGAGGGCTATTTGCTTGGGATTTAAGTTCTTAATGATGCTATTTACCTGCGCAGCATCCACTGTCTTTTCAATCTCTGTGAATTTACCGGTATCAGGCACAATTACAAGCATGGATAATTCACGCCCGTCGTACGGCAGTTCCACAGCCTGGAATTTATCGCCATCCATATAATTCAGATGTTCAGTCTGGTGCATCATTGAAGCCTTCACTTCGCTACCATCGGCCAGGTGAAAAGTATCCGGTTTTGTAGCGCCTTTCTCGAAGGGATTTGCCCACGCAGCATTAAAGTAAATTGCGTTAGTAAGTACGAGCCGTGTGATGCTGTCAATTGCACGGGGGGGGATCAGGTCTTTAATCCGGCCCTCGGTCTGATCGCTTACCCATTTATTTATAATCTGTCGAGATGTTTCAGGAGCGCTAATGAAATCCATCAGCCTCATTCCCGCCCCATAATTCTCAGCAAGCAAATCCAGGTACTGCGCCAGGAATTCGTAACCCTTCTGTCCCCAGATGGCATTTACTATGTTAAGCCGGAATCCTTTTCCGTCTTTGCCTTTAGCTCCCTGGCCACGTGTAGCCAGCACTTCATCCAGATTGTTAAAAGCCGGGTGCAAGCGGTCCTGCGGCAAGACGTAGTGAAGTGTATCCGTCATCTGTTGTGCAGTGGAATCGCGGGCGCCTGCATAGGTCATGGCCAGCGCCATAGAAATGCTGTAAGGGGAGAAAAACATGTTCCCTGCGTTGTCCTTAAGTGCCTGGTAAAGATTAAATGCGAAGATATTATTCCCATCAACCAGGGAGGTCATATCCACTTGGCTGACCACTGGCGATGTGACCCTTGCCTTATTTGAATGCAAAACATCGGCCGATGCCGGCTGTCCGCACGCTGGCAACCCCGCTACTAATATAATTCCCAAGCCTAGCAAACTTATAAATTTCAGTTTCATCTCTCGTCCCCCTATTTTCTTGATGCAAATAATACAACGTACCCCATACATAATTAGTTTAGCAGTTTAAGGATAGACAAGCTCACCCCTCAACCTAATTAAGATGACCTCTATTGACACTATATGCAGCCGCTGATAAAATCCGCCGAAAATGTCAGCGATGAAAGTTAACGAAATCATAGCCCGGCTAAAATCCATGGGCAGTCGCGACCCTAAAGACCTGAAAGGGATGGAGCGCTATGGCATCAATACCAGCCGCACGCTTGGCGTAGTGTCCACTCCCGACATGATGGGATTCGCCAGGCAGTTGGGCAAAGACCATGACCTGGCGCAGCGGTTGTGGGAAACAGGATTTCGCGAAGCCCGCATACTGGCATTTATGATCGATAACCCGGAGCAGGTCACTTCAGAACAAATGGATAGTTGGGTCAAGGATTTCGACTCGTGGGATATATGTGACGGGACCTGCCTGCATCTTTTTAGCAAGTGCTACCTGGCCGTCGATAAAGCCATCGAATGGACATCTGATGACGAAGAGTATATTAAACGCGCAGGTTTCGTGATGATGGCCTGCCTGTCAGTCGGCAAGCGGAAAGTTACTGACGATCAGTTGGCATCATGCCTGCCAATAATAGAGGCTGAATCAGCAGACGAGCGCAACTATGTTAAAAAAGCCGTCAACTGGGCACTGCGGCAGATCGGCAAACGCAACAATTACCTGAATAAGCTTGCTATTGAAGCAGGCCAGCGTATCAAAATGAAGGACTCAAAAAGCGCACGCTGGATAGCCGCCGATGCTCTGCGCGAACTTACAAGTGATAAGGTCAGGATTAGGCTCAGTAAAAAAACCGATTAGCTGGGTTTACCACCCTCACAGCAACTGCCGCCGCCGCAGCCCGGCTCTTCATGGGAACCTTCCTCTCCACCACAACAACACCCACCGCCGCAGCCTGCCTGCATTAGTGTCAACATGGGTCCTTCAGGTGTATCTTCAACTTCCAGGGAAACACCTTCAAGATGAGAAGCGAAATGGTCTTCTATCGCTAATACCTTCGATCCCTCGTACTCGATCACATTGTCCCCATCCAGCACATTGTCCATAACCAGGCCCAACTGGCCCTGATCATTTGCCGTAAGTCTCAATACTATGTTGGGATCTTGAGCGTTCTCGGTCAATATTTTCTTCAGTTCTTTCTTGGCGTCATCAGTGACTACGATCATTATGCTACCCTCCGGTTATTTGAGAAAATGCAGCGAAATCAGGAACATGTAATACGGCAGGAAATCATTCCCAAAATCGCTGGATGCCTTTCTCTTTTTTTATCATTAGTTAGAGCACGGTCACCCAACGCTTGAGCGGGTCGGGGGTTGGCTGAAGGCTGTAATAACCCTACAT
The DNA here is from genome assembly GCA_026389655.1 of Chloroflexota bacterium. Taxonomy (GTDB): domain Bacteria; phylum Chloroflexota; class Dehalococcoidia; order GIF9; family UBA5629; genus JAFGLP01. The sequence goes on along the minus strand of JAPLHL010000011.1, from coordinate 9,349 downwards.
AAAACTAACGGAATTATTATAAACGAAAAGCACGATACATGCATACCGCACGCATTTAGCAGCCGGACTTCAAACGGTTATAATAAAATGAGGGAGGCGGACTATGACAAGTAAGTTGCGAATCTCAGCTATTGTCTTATTTATTCTAGCGTTTATCGGGCTTTTGTTCGGAATCATTTTTCTTTATGAAGCCTTCTCCAGGCAAGCTTATCTAGCAAATGCTATGCAGCAGGAGAATATCTCCCTTTCGGACATTGGCATCAAAAACGGGCCGCCCGGTATTATTGATAACATGGAAAAAGCCCAGATCGCCGCAGATACCGTCAGGACACACCGGCATACAATTGCGCCATCGTATGGGGCGCTGATGGGCGGAGGAAAGTACGATCCCGCAAACCCCACCCACCTGCTTTACGCACAGGCTTTAAATATTGAAAACTACCTTTACCTGGCAGTGCTGGGTTTCGGCGTAATACAAATAGCTATGGCAGCCGGTGGATTTATGATTATCGTAGCCATTGCGCTAGGTATAATCGGCTTTGTCCTCCTTAAACTGAACAAAGCATAAATTGTACTTAGCATGTACAATATCAGACAGGGGTAAGTTATGAAAGTTAAAGTTGACCGTGACTTATGCACGGGTGTTGGCAACTGCGGAGCTGTCGCCCCGACTGTCTTCAAGGTCGACAAACATAATCAAGTGGTTTTATTGGATCCCGGGTCGGTTGACGATAAAACACTAATGGACGCGGCCGAAGCCTGCCCGGAAAACGCCATCATTATCGAAGATGACGACGGGAACCAGCTATACCCCTGATCGAATGTTACGACGCTTGCGGATGCGTATCCTTAACCCATAGAGATATGATGAACGCTCCCACAAAAAGCACGACCAGCAGGGCCAGCGGAGCTACGAACTGACCAGTTGCGGACTGCAGCCCTTCCATCGTCGGCACTAATATCACAGCGGCCAGGTTACCCAGCAACTGCAAATATCCGACTGAGACACCGGCATATTTGGGTCCTGTCACCTCGGCTGACATCGTGAGAACGATCGGAAACGTCGAAAGAAGGAAAAAGCCCAGTACTATGCAATTGATCATATTTGCCGTGTAGCCCCGGATGAGGATCATGGCTGCCAGGCAAATTGCACCCGCCAGGGTCCCGATTATCAGGAATGGCTTACGTCTCCTGACCTTGTCCGAAATAAGCGGTACTACGATGCAGCCGATCATACCGGCAAATATCAGGGCCGTCGATATGGTACTGCCCTCGGTCATTGGTATATTGTGAAGATCATGCAGAATTTTCTCCAGCCATGTGGCAAGCCCATTAAAACCGCCCAGGCCAACGAACGTCACAAAGCCCAGCAAAATAAAATTCCTGTTCTTGAGGATGACTCCCAGCCCTCCCCAGCTCGCCGTTGACTGATCGGCTTCCGGTGCCCGTGACGGGGTTACGGGTTGTGATCTGGCGACTAAGATGAATACAAGAGCGCCAAGGATGCCGGCTATACCGTAAACCCACAGCATGGACGAGTAACTGAGGCCCTCAACCAGTGCCGGTGTAGCTCCCAGCGCCGCCATCATCCCTATAAAAAGCGCCAGGGTGCCCAGGCCGACCGCAGTGCCCTCCTCCTTGGGAGAAAACCACGTGGTAGCAAGCTTGGTTATGCCGTTCAAAACAAAAGGCTGCCCAAGAGAAATCCCTATTTGGGAGATGAGCAGATTGACAAACGAACCCGGCGCCGCCAATCTCAATAAAGAAAACAAGCCTGTGAGGATGGCGCCTATCCCAACACCCCACTTAAACCCGATTTTATCTATTATAATACCCGCAGGTATAGTGAGAATGACCTGGATGAGAGGAAAGACCAGCGTTAGCCACTGCACATCACTGGCGGGTATATGCAACATCTCTTCGATATAAGTGTCGATAGCAGCAAAATTGAGCCAGTAAAGCTGTGTCAGTGCAGATACGTACATATAGACGGCCAGGATTACCCATCTGTACCCGTATACCTTGTATTGCTGTTCCATTACATGCCTCCCTTCTCAAATAATTCCGTTTCGTATTAGAAGCAAGATGGCTCCCGCTGGGATCAAAACCTCACCGTTTTGATAAAATCGATCTATTATAATACTTTTAGATGGTTATTTCATAGAGGTCGATCGCTACGTATATTACCCTGGCAATTCATCGTAAAAAGAAGCGATACCGGCCGGTCGGCAGGCTAATAAAAAAATTATCCGCAAAACCTATATAATTAATAGCTGGATTAATCTTTCTTTGATATTTGTATGATAGACCTGCACCTGGCGTTCATAATATTCATTATCGCCGTGGCCCTCGCTTTCGATTTTACCAATGGCATGCATGATGCCGCCAACTCCATTGCAACTATCGTCTCCACCAGGGTGTTGCCCCCCAGGTTTGCAGTTATCTGGGCTGCTTTTTTTAATTTTGTGGCGTTTTTTCTTTTCGGCACTGCCGTTGCAACCACCATCGGCAAGGGCATGATCGATGTCAGTACAGTTAACGAGACTGTTATACTGGCTGCTCTCATCGGCGCCATCAGTTGGAATTTGCTTACATGGTATTTAGGACTGCCCAGCAGTTCCTCACATGCCCTGATCGGCGGCTATGCAGGAGCGGCCATAGTCAAGGGCGGCTTTGGTGTCATCATACCGGGCGGCTGGTATCCCACGTTGATTTTCATCATCCTGGCGCCTGCCATAGGGCTGTTTTTAGGCTTTACGCTAAAAGTCCTGACATCATGGTTGCTAGTTAAACAAAGACCGGGGCCTGTCAATAAATGGTCAAGGATACTGCAGCTCTTTTCAGCAGCTTTTTACAGCCTGGCACACGGCGGAAATGATGCTCAGAAAACAATGGGTATAATAGCCAGCTTGCTATTGGCAGGCGGCCTAATAAGTGAATTTGAAATACCGCTTTGGGTAGTCTTGCTCGCATACAGCGCTATTGCATTCGGAACTTTGACCGGGGGTTGGCGCATCGTCAAAACAATGGGTCAGAAGATAACCAGGTTGAGGCCAATCGACGGTTTTTGTGCGGAAACCGGGGGTGCAATATCGATTTTTCTCGCCACACACATGGGCATCCCGGTCAGCACGACTCACGTAATCACCGGCGCAGTCTCCGGAGTAGGCTCAGCCAACCGCTGGACAGCAGTGCACTGGGGCGTGACACTGCGGATTGTTTGGGCATGGATTCTAACAATACCTGGAGCAGCCATTATCGCCGGTGTAGTATATTTTCTTCTGACTTTGGTCACCCGGCTTTTTGGCTGATTGGTTGATTCACCGCTCCCACTTATACAAACTACAATCTCAGGCCAAATACAATAAAGGCATAGGCCACAAAGAAAACCATCCCTATGCATAGTCCCCACCACGGCATCTTCTGTCTTGCGATGAAATAGAGTAGTATGAGAGATATGATAGTCGTAGCTATTACGCTCAGATAAGCATGGATGTCAAGTACCCAGTTTGTAACAAAAAGCGCCAGCCCGGGATAGAACGTGCAGTATAGAATTTTCTCTCCCACCAGCGAGCCGATACTGAATGTGTCTTTGCCTTTGAAACTCCATATGATGGCGCTTGCAGTCTCAGGTATGGCTGTGGCCGCTGGAATTATAACGACTGCCAGGCCCATTGTACTAACGCCAATATTAGTTGCCAGTTTGTCTACCGAGGAAACCAGAGTATTGGAGCCGAAATAAAGAATGACAGCAGCTACAGCAAGTTGAACGATTGCCACGATGATGCCGCTGTGACGTGATTCTGGCAGAAGCCTGTGGAAATACGGCAGGTCTGCTTCTTCGATCAGCTCTGCCTTCCGCCTTCTGTGCATCAGCCAAACATAGAAGATGAATCCACCTACAAAAATAATTCCGCATAAATGCTTTATGACAGGTGATTGTATTAACGCTGGCACCAAAGCTAATGGGAACAGGACTAATACGAATACATATGGGATCATCAGTGTTTTATCGATTGTTAGTGTTAGAGTTTTTCGTTGTTTGGCAAGAAACCCTATGAGAACTGCGATACCCACCAGCCCATAGGACAGACTGGATGCCATAAACGGCTGGCCAAAGATTGTACCCAGGCCAATGTCTTCCCCTGCCTTGCCTGCATATGCAAATACAGCTACCAGGAAAACGATCATCTCTGGAAGCGATGTGAACAGGGGCGATAGTATTGCAGATACAAAAGAGCCCCCCAGCTTGCCAAGGAAACCGATATATTCAATGGCATTCACAAATATTAATGCGGATATTAAAACCAGGACAGCGGATCCGCCGAGTGCCAGTGGGACAGGAATGTTTTCCAATTACTTTTTCATACCCAAGCGTTTATTGAACTGATGCAAGCTATTATACCAAACATAATTTATGCTACAAATCGCAAATACTTTTGGAGAATCCGGGTTGCATCCTGCGCTGCATGACCCGCAAGTGAGTGGAAAGATAACGGCCCCACTTCTGTATAATATATATGGCACTTTTACAGCCTTGTCAGGGAGGTACATATGAAAAAAATAAGCGCTGACTTGGGCCGGACGGTTAATGCCTTTTACCTGAAATATAAAGGTGTGAATGATAAAATCGCTTCCAAAAGGCCGCAGCCCAATGAGTGGTCGCTGAAAGAAATCATAGGACACCTGGTAAATTCCGTTTCGAATAACCAGCAGAGGTTCCTGGGGTTACAGTTCGTCAATGAAATGGTCTTCCCTGAATATCAGAAATACCATCTCGAATGGATGGATGCAGAAAAATTCAATGAGATGAAATTTGATGACCTGTTCTTACTTTGGAAGCAATATAATATCTTAATCGGGCACATTATCGAAAATATCCATGAAAATAAACTGGACAATTACCTGACAATGTCGGACGGCCGGAAGAATTCTTTGAAGAAACTGGTAGCCGACTATGTGAGCCACCTGAAAAATCATCTCAATCAATTCGAGGAAACGCTTAATAAAGTTAGTAAATAGGCAGGAAATCCAGCTACGCACTGCAGACAAAATAATAAAGCACACGGGGAGATAGATAAATGAACAAAGCTGAAACGGCCGTCGCAACATTTAAGCAAGGTTTCAATTGCTCACAGTCTGTTTTGTCTGTATTCACTGAAGAGTTGGGACTTGACGGGCAGGCAGCAGCTAAAATCGCCTCCGGATTCGGCGGAGGCATAGGTCATATGGCGGAGACTTGCGGAGCCGTAACCGGAGCCGTCATGGTTATCGGCCTGAAGAACGGGATGTCGATAAAGGATAGCCCGTTCAAATCCAACCAGCTTGTCTATGAAGCGATCGATCCTTTCATCAAGGAGTTCGTCAGGCGCAACAAGTCGGTCAAATGCCGTGACCTGTTGGGATGCGACATCAGCGATCATGAAACGCTCTTGAAAGCACGTAAAGATGGACTTTTCCAGACACTGTGCCCCAAGTTTGTAAATGATGCAGTGGAGATTGTAGAAAGCGTAGTTAAATGAAATGGGTACCGGGGAAGAGGTCCCTACCCCGGTTTATAGTCCAGCATGAATTAGATTATGCTGCTCCACATTTCGACAGCTAAATCTGAGATATCTGCGGCACGTGAATTAATATACGTTTCATCCCATTTGTCTTTGTCTAAATAATCTGTAGTTATATTTAAATTCGAGTATTTCTTTAGAGTAATCCTTTTTTGTTCCCATGCGTCGTTTGATAATTTGCTATTTAATCTCTTGGTTACCAACGTTAAATTACCCAAGGTTTTTAAAGTTTTGTTTCTAATTGCCTTTTTATTATCATCAATGTCAGCAATCTCCCAGTTCTCTTGCCATTTGACGGGCATCATATGTTCAACTGAATAGCTTAGTAAACTCAATTTACCTACATCTACAAGCGTTGACCTCCTTTGATAAAGAGCAATTAGATATAAAATCTCTCGCGCATTTTGATTGCTTAAAAATGATTCTTTAAATGCTAATCGGACATCATCGTCATTCGGAAATCTATTTGTTTCTTCTGTGAAAGATCTCAAAATGTTTCCGATACTAGCACTCGATATTTGTGCACCCTCACTTTTTTCTTTGATCAGTTTTTTTATTAATGAGATAAATAGATTATTGTAATTCTTTGTGGTTAAACGGCATACATTTCTTCTAACTAAATAACTCTCTAGCAACTTCAATATACGATTTCTTTCATCAATATCACTGATTTCCCTGTATAGGAAAAGTACTAATGGGTAAGCCGTTGTGACGGAAAGATTCTCTATGATATGGAAGAAACGCTTCTCTTCATTACTGTAAGTTATCTCATTAAGCTCTTCGCCTTCCGGGAAATTAGCATAATATTCTGCGTACTGTTTAAGATCAATTAAGAAATTTTCCTTTTCATCATTTGTTTTGCCTTTGAGCCACTGTTTATATTCTTTATATAGACTTTCTAGTTGTATCTCATTTTGAGTTGTGATTATCAAATAACAATATAGAAGCACTTCTATGTTTTTCCTACTCATCCTTCCCGCTGTTTTATCCTTATCCCAGAATATAACCGATTCCTCATTAGCTTCGAATACCGGCTCCCATAATTTACTATACAGATATTCCATTTTTTCATCTTTAAATATGTGATTTTTCAATAGTTCCGCTGTTGTTAATTTAACACCCATTGAATTTATAGTATCAAATATCACCTGTTCATCATCATCAGAGGCTAATAGCATGCTTATTACAGGTACTTTCTCTAATACTATCTTTTGAAGTGTATCAATCTCTTCATCTGAGAAGATTTGAACTTTTTTCTTGAAGTAAGTATAAGCCTTGAGTATTTTATGATCTTGATTTAGATGATCAGTCTTGTCACCTTGAATAACTGCTTTAAAATAGGGTAGGTCAATTCTACAGTTCTTGACTCTAATAAACCTCTCCCCTTTTGCGTTCTCAAATATTAATAACCGATCTATTTGTTCTTTTAGCTTCGGCAGATTACCTTTACAAGAATCATGAAGACACTTTAATAAAATGGATACTGTAGTTAATCGCTGTTGGCCATCAATTAAATCATACTGATTCTGCCCAAGTTCCTCTGCCGTTTTTTGCTTTACTATCAAAGTTCCAATAAAGTGTTCGCTATTTTTACCCTTTTGGTAATCTAAATATATTTGATTTACGTTTTCCCAGAAACCTTCCCAGTTATCTTCGTCCCAAACATATGGCCTCTGGAAAAATGGAACAATATACTGCATATCTCCCTGGAAAAACGATCGCAATTTGTCTTTCGAAGCATTAATCATTTGTAAATACCTCTCACAGTTGCTTTATCAAATTGGTGATTTTGAGGCCTAAGGAAGATTCTCCCACTCTATGCTCGCAGTGCCACCTGATTTCCTTCCGCCTTTGACCCGTCCAATAGATTTGCCGCATGCAGGGCATTTTCTATACCCTTTCTCTCCTCCAGGGCTTATGTGCATTCGAGTATCACTTACAATGAAGACTTTCTGGCATAAGGGACATAAAAAGGCAACGTTGTTTCCTTCCCAATCTTCTGCTTGTTGAAGATCGTTCGGATTAAGATTTTTAATTGGCATGTTCATTCCTCCTTCAATCATTTACAAGGTATCGAAAAAACATTTCATTTTTATTAAAATATTGTTAGTTTCTCCTTCGGTTTAATATTATTCTTGAAAATTATATGCTCTGTCGCTACATAGACCTCACCGATTTTCGCCGCTTCTGATAGTCTAAATGGTAACCAGGATTGATACCAAATTTCTGATTGGGATTCAGATAATGCTTTTTTATACTGGCAAACCACAAAATAATTGCCGTCAGGTTGGTGTAAATTTGGCCGCCAAACAATCTTATCGCCAATCATCAATACAGGATCACGACGTCCCTGTAACAGATTCTTATCACTATCAAATAATCCGATTTCAAGTTGCAAAGCTGGCTCTTTGCCTTCATTATGATATGACAAACTGAGAAAAATGCACTGGCGTTGCAGTGCTAATCTGGCCAGCTTCATCTTTGTACATACTCTTAATAACAACTATCGTCTGATCTCCAAAATAATGCTGCGGCTCTAAAGAACTCGACACATTCTGAGCATTTCCTTCCTGATCTAAAAGCTCGATAGCTTTTTTCAGATGCTTATCTGTATGCAGCGTATATCGTTCAGTATGTGTTAGATTCGCATGTCCAAGCAATGATTGTATTTTACGTATAGTCGCGCCTTTTTCCGATAACGATGTAGCGCTAGTAATCAATAGTTGCCTCAATCCCTCTGCTGCTGACTTTCTCCGCCAATGCCTCCATCGTCTCGTTGGAAGGGGGCGCCATATTCTGCAGCGAATATTCCCGTCCTATCGCATCGTACTTGGTCCTGCCCCACTCATGATAGGTAAGCAGTGACACTTTCTCCACCTTCAGCCTGGACGCCATGTCAGCTACTTTTTTTATATTTTCCGGGCTGTCATTGAATCCTGTGATAACCGGGACCCTGATCCAGACACGGTTTCGTTTGCCTGAAACGATACGCTGCAAATTTTCGAGGATTAATTCATTTGTGACGCCTGTCCCTTCACGATGCGCTTCCGGGTCCATATGCTTGATGTCATAAAGTACCAGATCGGTATAGGACAGGGCACGCTCAAAAACTTCCCATTTAACTTGACCACTGGTATCCAGCGTAGTATGAAGGCCATGTTCCTTGCAGGCCTTGAGCAAATTAGTTGCGAAGGCAGGCTGGTACAACGGTTCACCACCGGAAAGAGTTACTCCCCCCTCTGAATTGTGATAAAACGGCTCATCTTTCAAGCATTCGCCAAGGACTTCAGTAAGGCTGTAATACCTACCCGTTGATTCAAGCGCTTCCGTATAACATGCGTCGATACATTTCAGGCACCTGTCGCACTTCTGCCTGTTTAACTGAATGCAGCCCTCCCCTTTACTGATAGCCAACGGGGCGCATACCGGTATGCACCGGCCGCACCCATCGCAGCGTGCCGCCCTGAAAATAAGCTCCGGATATGGGTTGATGGACTCGGGGTTCGAGCACCATCTGCATCTCAAAGGACAGCCCTTGAAAAAAACGGTCGTCCTGATCCCCGGCCCATCGTGAATGCTATAGCGCTGTGTACTGAATATTAACCCCTCATCCTCACTGCTCCTTTTACCTGCAACATCGTTCATGCATTGCTCACAGGTATCAGAGGCACTGGGGGGTGCGGGCTATAATCGAGTCCTGTATCTTCCTGTCCAGGTCGATAAAGTAAGCTGCAAAACCGGCCACCCTGACCATCAAAGTCGGGTATTTCTCAGGGTGTGACTGG
>JAPLHL010000492.1 GCA_026389655.1 Chloroflexota bacterium | reverse complement strand
GGGGGTCAGGTAATAAATACTCGTTTATATCCGGAATGCGCAGCATTGCCCAGATGGTCAGTTACGAGATACCGGTGGTATTGTCGATCGTAGGCATCGCTCTGGTTACCGGTTCCTTCTCCATGCTCAAGATCGTTGAAGCGCAGAGTATACCATTTATATTATTACAGCCGCTTGGGTTCCTGATTTTCTTTTTGGGTTCCCTTGCCGAGATGAACCGCTCGCCGTTCGATCTGCTGGCAGGCATCATCACCACGCTTTTCCTGGGTGGCTGGCAGGGACCTTTGCTGCCACCCGTCATCTGGTTCCTGATCAAAGTCATGGCGGTCTTCAGCGTTATTGTGTGGATTCGCTCGACATTGCCCAGGTTCCGTGTAGATCAACTGATGTCATTCGCCTGGAAAGCCATGCTGCCCATGGCGGTGATAAACCTGGTATTGATCGCCATCGAGGTGCTGGTTCTGCCGGCTTCCCTGCAATGGGTAATGATGATTTTGAACTTCGGTTTTGCCGCTTTACTCATCCTGCTGTGGTCAAAACTCTTTACATTAGGAGGTGGCAGGGTTGAAGTTTGAGCGGTATGGAATAGGTATAGTCAAAGGAATGGCCCTGACCTTGAAGCATATCTTCAGGGCGCCGCTTACCGTTCAGTATCCCGACGAGAAGCTGAACATATCAAAGCGGACACGCGGCAATGAGCTTGCCTGGATTCCTGAAAAATGCACCGGTTGCGGCACATGCACCAAGGCATGCCTGCAGGGAAATATCGTACTGGTAACGCACCGCGGTGAAGAGAATAAATTCATCGTGGATAAATTTGAACTTGATTCCGGCCGCTGCATATTCTGCGGCCTGTGTGTTGAGTCCTGTCCCTACGATGCTCTGGCCATGGGCGTCAACTATGAATGTGCTAAATACCGCAGGGGCGACTTTATACTGGGCAAGGAAAAATTGACCGTGTCGGCTGAACACCAGCCTAGCGCTTATTACAGGCCGAAGTTCGCGGCCGCACTGCCCAAACAAAGCCTGCTTCTCTACAACAGGTCCGATGGCGGACAAAAATTGAAATTCTTCCCGTTGAGTAAACGTAAGAGGGGTTCCGGTGCTTGAAACGGTAACGTATAGCTTGATCTTTTACTTGATCGCCGTCATTGCCGTAATCTCGGCACTGGCTGTGATCATGGTCAGGGACATATTCCGCGCTGCGCTCTGCCTGATCGTCCTGTTTATGACGGTCGCCGGGGTATACGTGCTGTTGCATGCGGATTTCCTGGCCATCGTGCAGATATTGATTTACGTCGGCGCCATATCGGTCCTGATAATTGTTGCCATCATGCTCACGCGGGACGCCCGGCACGGGCAGCCGCTCGGCTATCTTAAATATGTGGCCGGTGTAGTAGCATTATTGCTATTGGGCACGATCGTGTATAGTGTAATGAACACGGCATTTTCTATGGCGGGGACCCCGCCGCTTGAGCAAACGATTCAGCCCCTGGGCAAATCTCTCTTCGGGGATGGCGGCTATTTTCTTATTGTCGAAATCGCAGCGGTCCTGTTGCTGTCTGCCATACTGGGCGCCATAGCGGTAATCAGGGAGAAATGATGGTTACCGTAGGATTAGTTCAATACATTATTTTATCTGCGGTGCTGTTCTGCATCGGCCTTGTGGGTGTCTTGACCCAGAGGAATGTTATTAAAGTCATCATGTGCCTCGAGATCATGCTGAATGCGGTCAACATCGCATTAATAGCCTTCTCGCAGTACATTACCCCGGTGGCCCTGACCGGCCAGATATTCGCCATCTTCGTGATGGTGGTCGCCGCCGCTGAAGTGGCCGTCGGCATTGCGATCGTCTTCGCTGTTTACCGGAACAAGGAAAGCGTCGACATGGAAAATTTCAATATTTTGAAATGGTAACGATATGTGGGTACAAATAAAAAGTGCGCCTAATTTAATGATCGCAGAAATGTGGAAGGAATTCTTCGAGGGTGAAGGTATTCCCACCAGGATTTTGCCGGATTCTCCCAGGCTGGAGATCAGTGAATCCGTGCCGTATAAGATTTATGTCTCTCAGGAAAGGGTACATGTCATCGAGGAGGTCTTGAGGAAACTATAATGCCGACACAGGTCCCCTGGCTTATATTCTTACTGCCGTTCCTGTCCTTCCTGTGCATCTCGCTGATAGTACGGCCGTTCTTCAGCAAGCAGCATAAGCTGGGAGGCTATATCACTATCGGCGCCGTAGGCATCTCCTGCGCCCTGTCTTTCTGGGTGCTGGGCGCTGTCATGGCTGCGCCGGAGCATATGCTGCTGATCGATGATATTTCATGGGTCGTCATCGGCAATCTCAATATCCATATCGGCGTCCTGGTGGACTCCCTGACCGCCGTCATGTGTGTTGTCGTCACCTTTGTCAGCCTGATGGTACAGATTTACTCGCAGGGTTACATGAAAGGCGACCCCGGTTACCTCAGGTATTACTCCTTCATGTCGCTGTTTACGGCCTGCATGCTGGGTCTGGTGCTTGCCAACAATATCCTCTTCATGTTTGTCTTCTGGGAAGGCGTGGGACTCGGCTCCTATCTGTTGATCGGGTTCTGGTTCCATAAAGCATCCGCCGCCAATGCCGCCAAGAAGGCCTTTATCGTAACCCGGCTGGGCGATTTCGGCTTCCTGGCCGCTATACTTGTGCTTTACGCACAGACCGGCACATTTGATACTCAGGCCATTTACCAGCTGGTCGCTGCCGGCACGCTGGCTGGCTCGACGCTCACCTGGGTAGCCATCGGCATATTCTCGGGCGCCGCCGGCAAATCGGCCCAGTTCCCTCTGCATGTATGGCTGCCGGACGCTATGGAAGGCCCCACACCGGTCAGCGCCCTGATACATGCTGCCACCATGGTTGCGGCTGGCGTGTTCCTGGTTGCCAGGTTCTACCCCGTATTCTCCCATTCCCCTGAAGCTATGATGGTCGTTGCGGTAATCGGCGCTTTCACGGCCATCTTTGCCGCCAGTATCGGCCTGGTCATGAACGATATCAAGCGTGTGCTGGCCTACTCCACCATCAGCCAGTTGGGCTACATGATGCTTGGCCTTGGCGTGGGCGGGGTTGCCATCGGCATATTCCACCTCTTCACGCACGCCTTCTTCAAGGCGCTGTTGTTCCTCGGGTCGGGCAGCGTCAATCACAGCACCGGCACTTTTGACATGAGGTTAATGGGCGGCCTGCGCAAGACCATGC
>JAPLHL010000442.1 GCA_026389655.1 Chloroflexota bacterium | reverse complement strand
ACATCATCAAAATGTTCCGGGAAACACCAACAATGCTCAAGTACATGTCGTTATTCAACGGAAGCTATCAAGGTGTTTTGAAGAAGTTTTTCAAGAGCGAGAAAATCCGTGAATCACTGGCATTCCAGGCTTTTTACGCCGGGCTGCCGCCTGAATTGCTTCCCGGTCTGTATTCGGTGATCCCATACTCGGAACACGAGGGAATCTACTATAGCAAGGGAGGTATGATCGCCATACCGGCAGCCCTGCGAAGGGTCGGCGAGAAGTACGGTCTGACAGTGAAGCTAAGTGCTCTGGTGAAGCGGGTAATCGTCAAAGAGGGCCGGGCGATGGGCGTGACACTGGCAGACGGGACAGACATCACAGCCGACCTGGTGATCTCAGATATTAACGCCAAGAAATTATACCTGGAGATGATCGGAGAAGAGCACCTTTCAAGCTTGGTGCGCAAGGGTGTCAAGAGCTACGAGGTCTCAATGTCAACACCGACGATATACCTGGGCGTAGATTACGTGCCACCGCTGCAATCACATCACACACTGGCCACTATCCCGGTGGAAGAGATGAACAAGTACTGGTGGGACAGCTATGAGGCCGGCCGCTACCCGGCGGAACAATTCGGCATTATAAGCTGGACCTCACATTCAGACCCGAACCTGGCTCCACCCGGACACAATGTCATAATACTTACGCTTGGCGCAGGGCCTTATAAACTGGATGGCACCACATGGGAAAAGGAGAAGGCCGGCCTGTTGGAAAGGATCATCAAGTATTATTCACAAAGGTATATTCCCGGCCTGGCAGAGCATGTTAAGGTGGCAGAATTTTCAACGCCGGTCGATTATGAGAAGAGATTACTGACGCCGGAAGGCGCCATCTATGCTTTAAGGCAGGATGTTCCACATTCAATATGCTTCCGACCGGCCACAAAGTCCAAGTCCATAAAGGGACTTTACCTGGTGGGCGCTTCCACTCATCCCGGAGGCGGCGTACCGGTGGTGTTTGCATCTGCCATGAATGCAGATGACCTGATAGAGAAATATGAAAAATAATATGCGAGGATAATAATGGAAAAGAAGCAGCAGAAAAAGAAAAGGATCGGATTTTTCAGGAATATCCTGAGGCAGATAAAGTATTTGATACCGCGGTATTATGTGTAGGGGATACCCTCACCCCTGCCCCTCTCCCAGGGGAGAGGGGTGATTTTAACCGAGAAGGGCTGCGCCCTTCTCAGCAGCCTGCTTGTCCGGTCGTTGTGAGGCTGGTTGGGTTGGGAAGTTGTAGAGCCTGCCATCTTCATTCGTGATAGCATCGGCTTTTCTTAATAGTATGGCGTTGTGCCCTTCTCAGCATCCTGCTTGTCCGGTCGTTGTGAGGCTGGTTGGGTATGAGTCTTGATGGAAAATGAATAGGGGCGGCAAATGCCGCCCCTACATTTATTATATTGTCTGTTAAATCCTTCTGCGTGACTGCATGATAAGGATGAGAACAACAATTACCAGGATGGCACCTACCGCAATAATCACCCAGACCCATACGGGGATTGCAGTGGTTGCAGGAGGTGGAGCAGGAATGGCCGGTGCAGCTACTGTTGTGAAGCTGAAGGTAGCAGACCAGTCGCTGGGAATATTCTGACCATTGACCTCAAGGGCCTTTACGCGCCAGAAATAGTTAGCGCTATAGTCCAGAGCGTTGTCATACTGGTAACCCGTCGTTGTGGTCGTAGCAGTC
>JAPLHL010000420.1 GCA_026389655.1 Chloroflexota bacterium | reverse complement strand
GAGATGTTGAGGCCGAAGTCAGAAAAAGCCAACCCTTTATGCTGGCTACGACGGAAACAGGCTGTTTCCCGAATAATCAGCGGCCACGGGTTTTTTGGCTTGGTCTAAACGGTGACAGTGACCGGTTATTTGATTTGCAGTCCAGGATAGATGAATGTGCGGGCAGATTGGGTTTTCCCAGGGAGAGTCGTCCATTTACAGCTCATCTTACCCTTGCCAGATTAAGGGATGATTGCAGCGTTGCGGAGAGAAGCGGCTTTGCTGAATTGGTTAAAGGCGTCCGGCTGGAGCCCGGTTTCTCGATGCGTGTTAGTGCGGTTTCTTTAATCCGCAGTCAGTTGAGGCCGGAAGGCGCTATTTATACGCGGCTCTCCCAGTTCGAGATGACTGATTGATAATTTATCCTCCCGGTAATTGACCCGTTTGAATTCGGCCTATTTGCCATTAAATTTTAATAAATGCTATACTTTACTCAATCTCGGAGGAGGTGGAAAAATAGTGGAAAACTATTCCTTTCCAAAATGTTTAAAATGTAAGGTCGGTGATTTGGTTCCGCTGTCCGATTTTGGCAGCCAAGGGGCAGCTATACATTATAAAGCTTGGGTATGTACCAATCCTGAATGCGGATTTAATCTCAAGATCAGGAATGGCGATATATATTTAAACGAGCCTATATTTAGCGGAGCCAGTCATACTTTACGAGCGCCACATTAGTAATTAATAAGAAACAGCAGGTGGAATAAACAGAAGATTGAAAATGGAGCCTAAGTTTTGACCAGGTGGTTGAGACAGCTCCAAAATGAAGTCATCGATTTTTTCTTTCCACGCGAGTGTATTGGTTGTGGAAAAGTCGGTGACTTTATTTGTATTAAGTGTTCCAGAAAATTGCCTCGCCTTAATCCCCCTATTTGTCTAAGGTGCGGTAAACCCGAACCGAGTGGCACTTTATGTTATGAATGCTGGGGGAAGTCGAATAGTCTGGATAGTATACGTTCCGTTTTTGTTTTTGATGGGACACTGCGTGAAGCCGTTCTTTCATTCAAATATCGTAACCTTCGAGCTATAGCAAACTGCCTGGGTGATTTTATGGCCAGTTATTATAAGGTAAACAATCTGACTGGAGATATGCTTGTTCCCGTGCCGCTTAATGAAAAGCGGATACGAGACAGGGGATATAATCAGTCCGGATTGCTTGCACGGGAAATCTCAATGCTAATAGGCGTCCCGGTCAATGAGAAAGTGATCAGGCGGATCAGGGACTGTCAACCTCAGGCGAGGACTAAGAACGTCGACGAACGCAAGCGGAATATGGAGAATGCGTTCAGCCATACGGGCGATGAGGTGAGAGGATTGGACGTTGTTGTAATAGATGATGTCTGTACCTCAGGGGCAACGCTGGAGGCATGCGCATCTGCGCTCAAAGCGGCTGGAGCAAAACGTGTGACAGGATTTACACTGGCAAGAGAAATTAAAAAGCAGGAGTGAATAATGCAGATTCAGGTAATCACTAAAAATTTGAAAGTTGAAGGCGATATCAAGGAATATGCTGAAAAAAAATTAAGCAAACTTACGAAATATTTAAATAGTATCACTTCAATTAAGCTTGATTTGGTTGAGGAGAAATCTAAATCAAGGCTGCATACATATAGCGCACAGGTTACGTTAAATGTAAATGGATTCTTGATAAGAGGGGAACAGAAGGGCGATGATGCTTATGCTACAGTGGATGCTGTTGCCGATGTAATGGAGCGGCTCATAGACAGGTATAAGGCTAGATATGAAGTCAACAAGGGCAGGGTGCCGGAATCGATCAGAAAACCAGTAAATAGCGAAGCGCGAAGGGAAGATGAGGAAGAGAAAACAGGCGTAGTGAAATTGAAAAGGTTTACAATTAAACCGATGACTGTGGGTGAGGCCATCGACCAGATGGAGTTCATCGGCCATGATTTCTTTGTATATATTAATGGTGATAATAACTCCATTAATGTTGTTTACAAGCGTAAGGACGGCAAATATGGAGTGCTGCAACCGGAATCTGCTTAAGGTCTGACGAACAGGAGGTCGCTGATATGGCCACCGAACTTATCGTCAAAAGTACTAAGTTGATGCTTGTGAGGGGCGATATTACCCAGCAGAAGGTTGAAGCCATCGTAAATGCCGCAAATTCCGGCTTAATGGGTGGTGGGGGAGTGGATGGCGCTATTCACCGGGTAGGTGGATCTGCCATAGTTGAAGAATGCCGGAGGATAGTTTCACAGATTGGCAGGTTGGCGGCGGGAAAGGCTGTTATTACTACCGGGGGTAATTTGCCGGCTAAATATGTTATCCATACTGTGGGGCCGGTATGGCGGGGCGGTGGAAATAGCGAAGGAGAAACGCTCGCCAGCTGTTATACTGAGAGTTTGAAAATAGCATCGGACAAAGGCCTGACCAGCATCGCATTTCCTGCGATTAGCACTGGTGTCTACGGTTATCCGCAGGACCAGGCAGCCAAAATAGCAATCGATGCTGCAATTGGTTATCTTAAGGACAATTCGACCAGCCTTATAGCGGTTCATTTCGTAGTCTATGACGGCAATGCCTATAAGATTTATGCTAATGAACTGGATAAAGTAGCGGCATAACATCATTGCGTTTGGCCGGAGTCAAATGTATAACATGTCTTTTCTCACCAATCTGGGACCGGTAAGTATCCTCTGTTCGGCCCGGGGAATATGCCACCTTACGCTGCCGGGTTTTGACGGGCATAAACAAACTCCAATTCCAGATAATGAACTGACAGGTCAGCGTCCTGCTTACTTGCCGGACCTGGAGGAAGAGCTGAAGGCCTACTTCAGAGGGACCCGGGTTGCATTCGATTTTCCCCTTGATTTGGCCGGGGCGCCGGAATTCTGTCTTAAGGTTTGGAATACTGTGAAAAATATTCCATATGGTGAAGTGCGTAGCTATGGTTGGGTAGCACGTGAACTGGGAAGGCCCGCCGCGGCACGTGCTGTAGGCCAGGCCCTGGCGCGTAACCCGGTCCCGGTTATAATTCCGTGTCATCGAGTGATTCATAGCAACGGGACGCCGGGTGGTTTTGCTGGTAGAATGTCGTTTGTTGAAACCAAGTTAATACTTTTATCGCTGGAAGGTTATAGATTCAAAGATCGTGATGTCCATGGTCCAGGCTAGATAAAATTTGGAGGTAGTAATGATCCAACACGAATTTGCGGAAGTCAATGGTGTGAAACTTCATTATGCGTTTGACGGGAAGGGTAAATTGATGATATTTCTGCATGGATTCCCGGAGTACTGGGACATGTGGAAAGCGCAGTTAAACGAATTCGGGAAGGACCATTTAGCGGTCGCTCCTGACATGCGCGGTTATAATCTATCCTCCGCTCCCCAGGATCCGAAGCAATATAAGCAGAAGATACTGGCAGAAGATATAAGGCAGCTTGCTGAGCATTTTGGACAGAAAAAATTTACACTGGTGGCGCATGATTGGGGAGGTGGTGTGGCATGGACTTTCGCTATATTATTTCCACAATATCTTGAAAAATTGATAATCATAAATTCGCCTCACCCTGCAACATTTGAAAGAGAACTGCGCAACAATCCGGAACAAAGGAAGGCCAGCAGCTATATGCTGTTCTTTA
>JAPLHL010000118.1 GCA_026389655.1 Chloroflexota bacterium | reverse complement strand
AAAGAATAAGCTGTCCCGTTTCGAACGGCTGGAAATTGTGCATGACGATATCCTTCAGGTGGATTTGAAACAGATCATCAAACCGGGCACACCTTACAAGGTGGTTGCCAACATTCCTTACTATATTACGTCGCCGATCCTGCGCTATTTTACCCAAAATGAAGTCAGGCCTTCCCTGATGGTGATCATGATGCAGGACGAAGTTGCTGGAGATGTTACGTCAAAACCTGGTCACATGACTTTCCTTTCGGTTAGCATGCAGTTGTTCAGCCGGCCGGAAATTGTCTGTAAAGTGCCGTCCACGAGCTTTTCTCCCGCTCCCAGGGTGGATTCGGCTGTTGTAAAATTCAGTATGCTTGAAAAGCCGGCGATCCCGGCGGAAGATGTAGAAGCTTTTTTGGAGCTTGTTCACGCAGGATTTGCTGCGCCGAGAAAACAAATGCATAACTCACTAGCACTGGGGCTAAAGATGGAAATTGATGAGGCTGTGAGCCTACTGGAAAACTCCGGTATTGATCCGCGAAGACGGCCGGGCACATTAACCATTCCCGAGTGGTGGGAGCTATACCGCAATAGTGGGGTGGGACATTGTTGACCCTTAAAGCCCCGGCCAAAATTAATCTGGTGCTGGAAGTGCTGGGTAAAAGAGAAGACGGTTATCATGAGATAAAAGGCATCATGCAGACGGTAAGTTTGTTTGATGTGTTGTCTTTCGAGAAGACGGACGATATCAAGTTAAGTTGCACTGCGCAAGAGTTACAGTCGGAAGACAATCTCGTTTATAAAGCCGCGGTTATTCTGAAGGAGATGAGTGGTTATGCCGGCGGGGTAAAAATTTATTTAGAGAAACAAATACCCTGGGCTGCCGGATTGGGTGGGGGCAGCAGCGATGCAGCGGTTACGCTGGCCGGGTTGAATCGGCTGTGGTCACTGGGCATGACGCGGGAAAAACTGGAAGAAGTTGCTGCTGTAATAGGTTCCGATGTGCCGTTCTTCATGTATGGCGGCACCTGCATTGCTGAAGGCCGGGGGGAGAGGCTGATAAAATTGCCGGACATAGAGAAAAACTGGTTTGTCCTAGTCAAGCCAGCTATGCTTGGTCAGCCGGGCAAGACCGGCAGATTATACAGGCTTCTCAGCCCCGGACAATATACTGAAGGTGAGTATACAGACAGGATGAGGCAGTCTATATCAGCCGGGGGCAAGGCAGAGCACGCATATCTATATAATGTTTTTGATAATGTGGCTTCCATTGCCTATCCGGGACTGGACCGCTACCGCAGCATTTTGATTGATATAGGAGCGGAGGAAATCCACCTGGCTGGTTCCGGCCCGATGTTATTCACAGCCGTGCGGGATCAAAAAACGGCCGGGGAGATACAGGACAAGCTTAAGGCCCGGGACATTCAATCTTTCCTGGTTTCAAGCTTGCCTGGAGTCGAAATTGAATACTGAACAAAAGAAGCCTGCCGGTAAGGGGATTAAGTGGTTAAAGGAAATTCTACTGCTGCTGGGCATGATCGCACTTTCAGCCGGGATTGCATTTATCCTGACGCACTTCCAACAATATTTTAATGTTGAGTTGCGTAATTTTGGCTGGGTTGCTTACCTGGCGGTCTTTTTGGCCAATCTGCTGAGCAGCGCCACTATCCTCATACCTGCTCCCGGCGTGGCCTTTACCATCGCCGCAGCCACCGTATTCGACCCTGCTTTTGTAGCTATTGCAGCAGTATGATCTGATAGGCATGGCCGCCGGCGCGTTGAAGATAAAGTGGTGGAAGTGTTTCCTGGCAACTATATCAGGGAAGATGCCGCGTGCTTTCCTGGTAGCCTACCTGGGTCACCAGATACCTTTCTTATTACATCCCTTTGGCTTATAAGTCCCGTAACAATTGAAGCGCAAGCCGCTGCTCGTCCGCCTTTGTCTTCACCTCACCATCCAACCTTGCCGTTAAAAGCCTATCGAGTATGATTCCCATCTTTTTACCCGGAAGCACCCCCATTGCTTTCAACTCTCTCCCGTTCAGACGGGTCCTGACAAAGCGCAGCTTATCAAGGTAAAGTTTGAGGTTAATGCGGACGTCCCGTGATGGCGTACATAGGCAGTTCGCCTGAATGGCTGCTGTTTTGTAGCACTGAAGCTTTTGGTAAATTTCCGAGGGTTGAAGAGGGCTGTAGTCAAGCGATTCCTGGTCGATTTTGAGGGAGACTGTTTGCCTGGCTACTTCATCAAGTTCTCCGCCTTTGATATTAAGGCGCTCCAGGAATTCGCCGAGCTGTCTTTTATCGAGGTTATATACAAGCAGCGCCAGATATAGTTGTACAGGCGGAAAGTCTATGGACATCCTGTTTGCATCGCGGAAGGCTTTAGCCAGGCGGGGGTCCCATGATAGGGCAGGGTGCAGCTTTGAAAGAACGCCGAGCCTGGCAGCACGCTTCAGTATTTTCGCGGGCTGGGTCTCGCTCAGCCATAAAATGACCTCGTGTCTCAACCTGTCGCCGCTGATCGTGTCGAGCATATCGAGGTCACGGCGGAGCAGCCTGGCAGTTTTACTTTCCAGCTTGAAATCAAGCCTCTGTTCATAACGCACTGAGCGCATGATGCGCGTGGCATCATCTATAAAGCTCTTTTCGTGCAGGATGCGTATAAGTTTATTTTCAAGGTCCTGCCGTCCGCCGTACAGGTCAATCAACTCGCCGAAACGCTTTTGACTGATACGGATGGCCATGGCATTTACTGTGAAATCCCGGCGAAACAGGTCTTGCTCAATGGTGCCTGGCTTTACTTTCGGCAGGGAACCGGGGGCATCATAAATCTCGCTCCGGCAGGTGGCAAGGTCGACCCGGTAATCATTTAGTTTGAAAGTGGCGGTGCCGAACCTCTTGTGTACGATTGGCTTATTGGCGAGTATCACGGACATGCTCCGGGCAATATCCAGCGCATCGCCTTCGACCATGATGTCGATATCTTTGCTCTGCCTGCCAAGTAGCAGGTCACGCACAATGCCGCCTACCATGTAAATAGCGGCGCCTGATTTGGCTGCTGCCCGGCCAGCGGTTTGAATAAGGCCTACTACCGGCTTCGGAAGCTCTTTTATTATCCTGTCGGTTACATTGTCCTGCATAAAAATCAGACTACTAGTGAGATTATATATTTTTCAGCATCGTATTGACCGGTTCTTTTGTGATGAACCGGTCGTAAATGAAAATCAGGATATCGATGATAGCAAAGACTATAAATCCTGCAAGGCC
Organism: Chloroflexota bacterium; assembly: GCA_026389655.1. Taxonomy (GTDB): domain Bacteria; phylum Chloroflexota; class Dehalococcoidia; order GIF9; family UBA5629; genus JAFGLP01. The sequence goes on along the minus strand of JAPLHL010000118.1, from coordinate 10,438 downwards.
GGTAATGCCCACAATAAGGTCGTCACCTCCTGAAATCAGGATTACTGCCAGGGCGGGCACTGCATTCAGAGTACCGTGGAAAATGGATGTAGCTATGACAGAACGCGACTTAATGCGAATATAGCTGAAAAGAGGAGCAACGACGATGACCCATGCGACCATGATCAGCATACCGATCTGGGGATGTTCAGGGTAGTTTAGCCCTTGCAGCACCAGCGGCGCGTGCCAGATGCCCCAGATAAGCCCAATAAGCGCTGAAGATTTCCAGAAGCCCATAAAACTGAGCTCTTTAAGAAGGAATCCGCGCCATCCCAGTTCCTCGCCAAAACCGAGTACTGCATTGATTGTAGTTCCGGCTATCAGGGCCGCGATAACGCCCAGCCAGATGGGATGCGCAGGCATACCGGCCAGTTGCTGCCTGGCCTGGTCTATCTGTTCCGGCGTTAGCGCCCCCTTAAATGAATTGAAGAAGCCGGACATATCGGGAGTGAAAGATATCCCTGGAAATAACAGGCTGACTCCCATTACGGCAAAGGCGATTATAACGGGCAGGAACCACGCTACAAAGAACCAAGGGTTCATCTTAAAAGAGATGCCCAGCGGTTTAGCTACCTGTTCCTTGAAAATGGCTTTTTGTACGATGATGGCAACGATCATCGGTACGAACATATAAGCCATACCGAGTATCATCAGCCCGTTTGCGGAACCGCCCAATGCCAGGTAAATATAAACCATTGACCAATCGAGCAGAAAGGTCAATGCGATGAAAATAAGTATCTTTTTAGCCCGACGGCTCATTATGTACTCCTCCAGAAAGGAAAATGTTGCCGGTTTACGGCTTTCTAAATCTTACAGTATAGCTCCACAGGTTGCCATAGGACGCTTCAAAAATAAGTCCTGCTTTGCTCAACATGCGTTGGGTAGTGGACCTCCATGGATAGTCGGGATCAGGCAGTAACTCTGATACGGCCAGTATCCCGGCGGGTTTAAGAACGCGTTTTATCTGGGCCAATGCACGTTGCTTGTCAGGAATCTCCTGTAAGACAGTCACCATAAAGGCTAAATCCAACGAATTATCTTCCAAAGGCAATTCATAGGCACTTCTGTTAATAATTTCAATGTTTTGTATATCACTGTTTCCAGGCCTGGCCAATTTTGTCCTCAGCTTATCAAGCATGTCTTCCTGTATATCCAGGGCATAGACTTTTCCCTGCTGGCCGACAGCGCGGGCTGCCTCAATTGTAAAAGCACCGCTACCGCATCCGATTTCAAGTACTTTCATGCCTGGCTTGATGCCGCTGCAAGCAATGACTTTTGCCGGCGGCTGCTGCATTTTTCTGAAATCCGAATCGAGGAAAGTCGAGATGAAAGCGGGCGCTGGAAATTTGGCATAGCTTCTGACGATCCTGATCACCAGTTGCCACAGGATAAGAAACGCTACGATTATTAATAATGTCAGAAAAACGACCGTCACCTGACTTTGCCTCCTTTTGCTTATTGCTTCATCGGATGCAATTTGAAGAACTGCCAGATGGTCTCTGTGGCACTGAAGTCGCGGGATGTTTTGCCAATGAATCTTTCCGACATATATTGGAGCCCGCCAGGCCAAGTATGCCCGCCGCCGTTTACCCTGTACAGCACCACCTCGGTGCCATCCCGGCAGCCTGTGTACTTTTCAACAGTAGTTGAAGTGGGGTCAGCCGGGTTTATATGCGGGAGCTGCTCCATTTGCGGTGCCCCAGGACATCCATCACGGGTCACCCAGAATTTCACAGTATCCGCCACCGATATCACTGTGCCTCTTTTGATTGAGAGGAAGGATACGTCGCCGCCATTGTATGGCACAAGAGGGTCTTCAGTGCCGTTGATAATTAGCACCGAAACGGCGCGTGACGGCGACCAGGTTGAAGCCGTCTTCTCCGGTATGTTTCCAGCCACGGGCGCAATGGCGGCAATTTTATCCGACAGCTCGCAGCCGAGGCGGTTTGACATAATTGCACCGTTGGAAATCCCGGTTGCATATATCATCTTCTTATCTATGCTCAGATCCTGTTCGAGGCGGATTATCAGGGCTGAAATGAACGACACGTCGTCAATGTTCTGGGCTTGTGACTTAATGCTGGGAGCGCCGCGGCCGTCATTCCAATTATGTTCATAAGCGTCCGGGTAAATAACGATGAAGCCCTCTTTATCGGCCAGTGCATTGAAACCGGTCAGCGGGTTCATGTTCCAGGCTTCACCGCCTCCTCCATGCAGGATAATGACAAGAGGCCATTGGCGGCTTTTATCGTATGAAGCAGGAAGGTGTATAAGGTAGGAGCGCTGCAACCCATTGACAAGAATACTGTCTGTATAATTCTGCGATGAGGCGGCTGTTTGATTATCAGTTACTATAACCGGTTTGCCCGGGGTCTTTGGTTCAACCGGCGAGTTATTGGCTGCGCAGGCTGCCATAGAAACAAGTAATAAAAGAATTGTAAGCAGCTTACAGTTCATAAGTTACTTCTTACTTATCCTATCGGAATTATGGTAACGGTTGCTCCGAATTCTATAGTTCCGGTGTAATTGGTCCGTTTGCTGCACGATTGAACGAGCAGCAGCCTTCAACCGCCTGAAGCTGTTCCATTGTGCCAAAAGATGTCAGGCTGCCTCCTGCTTCAACCTCCGTGTCCAGAGCAGGGTTTATTATGATTTTCCCGACCTTGTTTCTTAGAGCCAGGATGCGCACACCGGGAAATCGTTCTTCCACATCCTTGATACTTATTCCTATCAGCGTGGAGTCGGGGCCAACGTGGACTTCCTCGACCAGGTATTCGCCTTCTTTACTTAACAGGACGGTTTCAATGAACTGGACTGTGGTAGGACGCAAAGCCAACCGGGCCATCTGTTGTCCTCCGAGGACCTCCGGCAGGATGATATGCGTTGCACCGGCCTGCTTTAAACGTTTGCTCGCCTCCGCATTGCTGGCGCGCCCGATAATAATCAGTCTGGGATTAAGTTCACGTGCGGTTAGAACGGCATATGTATTATAGGCATCATCTCCGAATGCGGTAATCAGGCTCTTGGCGCGCTCAACGCCCGCCCTTTTCAGTACGTCGTGGATCGTAGCGTCATCCATTATAGTCAGGCAATCCTGCTGTACTGCCCTCGTATAGCTGTTAAGGCTATGGTCAATGACAACAAAGTCAGCTGACTGTAATTTGAGAGTACTGGCTATGGCTTCTCCGACTCGGCCGTAGCCGCATAAAATAAAATGGTTATTGAGTTTCCTGATCTTGGCTTCCATACGTTGCCTCCTGAATAACCCGAACTCACCCTCGAGTGTTGCCTGTACTATGCTGGTCATGATGTAAAAGGCGGTTCCCACCCCCCCCAGTGTTAGCAGTATGGTAAAGATGCGGCCGCCCAGTGATAGAGGATGTACTTCTTCGAACCCGACCGTAGCCACTGTTATAACAGTCATATAAAGAGAATCGAAGAAACCCCACCCCTCGATAATTACATAACCTAAGGTACCTGCGGCAAGCAGGAGTATCAGAGCGACAATCCATTTGATGTAGCTTTTCTTCTTATCCATTCCCCCAACCTAGTACTGCCGGTCTTTGGACGAGTATCAGTCTAGCGTGTTTACGATATCATCGATCTGGCTTGAAGTCTGGAAGCGTTCATTTAAGATCGCACTAATGATCCCTTTGGAATCGACGATATATGAGGTAGGGAAATAGGGGGCGCGGTAGATGCCGTCCACATCACCCTGTGTATCCATCAGTATCGGAAATGTCAACTTTTCTTTAGCTACATAGTAACTGACCTTGTCAGGTTCTCCACGCACATTAATGGCAAGTATGATCAGTTGATCACGGCTGTATTTATCATAGGCGGTTTGCAATATCGGCATCTCTGCTTCACAGGCAGGGCATCCTTCCAGCCAGAAATTGACAATTACCTTATGGCCGAGGAACTGGTTCAGTGTGAATTTTGCGCCGTCAATAGAATATAGCGAAAAATCGGGTGCCCGCTTGCCTATCTTGGCGGCTATTTCCACCAGGTTTTGGGTCTTTATTGGTTCTATCTCCTGGCTGGTCTCTTTTCCCCCAGCATCTTTTGAACGCAGCCTCAGATTATACTGGGTATCCGGCTGAAGATCATCTATTTTAACCGTATGCCAGATCGAAAGCTTTTCAACCTGTGACGCTGACTCGGAATACTTATTATCTAACGAGTAATCAACTTCACCTGTCGTCGGCTCATCGGTCTTCCAAACGATTGTAATGGACGAGTCTGTAACAAAACCCGTGCTGATATTCGAGATCAGAGGAGGACTAGTATCCTTGTTGCTCGTGTTCACCACGTATCGTTTGGATACGATTGTATCACCCAGTGCGCTGAATGAGTGCTCAGAAACATTGATATTGTCGATGTTATATACGATCCGGATGTGGTACGCCGTTGCAGGATCCAGGTCCCTGAGTATCAGCGAGTGCAGGGTCTGTGGATCCGGAGTAATAACCGACTGGATATTTTTGCCGTCTATATCTACCTGCGTTGATGTCGGCTTATCGGTAGTCCAATTAATAGTGGCGGCCTTCTCTGTAATGGACTGGATAATTACATCAGTTACCGGTGCTTTGGTAGATTTGATCTCAGAATTTTTCGAAGTGTTATATACGATTTGTTCAAGATCGGCCATATTGCCTATGGGGCCTTCAACCCTTGCACGTATTATTCCATTTTTATCCAGGAAAATATAAGTAGGCTCGTAAGTAATCTTGTAGTCTTCCCGCAGTTTGCCAAAGGAATCTACGATAACCGGGAACGGCACAATATATTCACGAATTAACTTGTCGATTTCGTTGTTACTTGTTCCCGAAGCAATGGCTATTATCTCTAAATCGCTCCGTGAATATTTACTATAGAGCTGGTTTAATTTGTCGGGAGTATAAAGGCGGCGGAGGGTACCGTTCACATAAAAGAACTGGTTATCCCAAAAATCGCGGTCCCAGAAAACAAGCACAACAGTTTTACCTCTGAAAGCGCTCAGGTCAGATGTATTATCACCCAGTTGCATAACTAAATTGGGTGCTTCATCGCCGACATTAGGCCCCGATTTGGGCACGAACAGCGCTATCGCCCCCCAAACCAACAGTCCTAAAACAAGAACTGCGGCAACGATTTTAAGAAAACGGTTTTTCCCGGTATGTTCCGGCATAGAAGTGTGCAGAATATCAGGGGGTTTATCTCGTAACGGATGAAGATGCAGAGAAGGCTTGTGCCCCTTATCAGCCTTCTTAGCTTCTGTATCGCCCGTCTCCCCTGCTTCTCCCTCCTGCTTATTCAGGTGGGTCACTTCGTCTGTCTTAGCCGGAGTTGGTTCTTCTGGTTCTATTTTCAATGCTTCTATCAACCTTTGCCGCGTAATTTCTTCATCTTCCCCTGCTTCCAGTTGCTCAGTTTTCACAGGCCCTTCCCTGTTCACTTCAACTGGTGTCGCAGGAGGTTCAGCTACAACTTTCAACTGAGCATCTTTTACCGGTACTGTCTTGTCCACCTCGGCGGGTATCACAGGATGTTTCGCTTCCACTGCCAACTGGACGTCTTTCACCGTTTTTTCAATATTTTCCACTGGCAGTGTGGCCGTAGGCTTTGCTTCTACCGGCGCTTCGATATTGGCAGCTATTGTTTCTGATTGTAGTACGGGAGCTATGTTTTCGGCAAACCTCGCATTTATCATGCTCTGGGTTTCGGCAACTTTTTTTTCCAGCGACCTGATCTTGTCTACGAGATGTTTACTTTTATCGTTGAAGGTATCTTCCGAAATCTCACCAACTTTTAGCCTGGTCTGTAGAACAGCAAGGTCCTCCTGGTATTTATCTAACTCAACTGCTTTGGCAGCGAGGTCTTTGCCCAACTTTTCTTTGATTGAAGCAATCGTATGTCTGGCGCTGTCAATAGTGCCCTTGTGCTCTTGGCTCAGTTGATCGTAATCATTCTTCTTGATAACCTTTTCAGTCCGCTTCTGATCGAGGCCGTCAAGTATTGATTCAGCCTTTTCAATTTTATCGAATACGCTTTTTAAATCATCCATGTGATGTGATTCACTTCATGAACGAGAACTTGCAATATATTATTGTGAATTATACACCTGAATGAAGCCTTGTAGAACTTTATCATATCTATTTACATAATATTATAGCTGAAATTCTAATACAACTCAGTCTAGTTAATGGAATCCAGCCGCTCTATTATTTCATCTTCGCTCAGGAATGGGCCGATCTTAATAGAAGTTACGATTCCTTTTTGATTAATAAAATAAGTAGTTGGTATGCCATGGATGTTGTAGTAGCCGGATACAATTCCGCGGGGATCAACGGGTATGATGCATTTCAGGCCGTTGGCCTTGGCGTATAACTGCGCGTTATCGAAAGAGTCCTGTGTATTTACAGCTAAAAGTACCGCGTCAAGTTCCGGAAGCTTATCATTAACCGACTTCAGGGACTGGATTTCCAGACGGCATGGCCCACACCATGTGGCCCAGAAGTTCAGGATCACCTTTTTTCCCCTGTAGTCACTTAACTGGATATCATGGTTATCGGTAGTCGTAAGAGTGAAATCAGGGGCTTGTTCACCGATTCTCCAACCGGTCTTGGGTTGATCAGAAATACTGATTACAGGACTTACAGCGATGCTTTGTGTCGATTTTGAATGAGTTATCTGGTCAATAATGACCACAGGAACCATGAGCACTAGAATTGCTCCAAGGATTATCCATAAAAAAAGCGGGTATTTCAGTATATTCATTGTTTGCGGTTAAGCCGGCTCATAATTTAGCCAGCGGGCAGTATTTTATTCACCTCTATCATCAGTTCGTCTTTGCTGGCAAAGCTACCTATCTTAAATGATTTCATTGTGCCATCGGCTCCGACGAAAAATGTATAAGGGTCCGCGCACTTGGGACAGCAGAATTTTTTATAAATATCCTGATTCTTATCGTACAAAACTGTGAAGGTATAACCGTTTTTTGATAGGAAGTCTTTTGTTGATGTACCTATCCCGTCCAGCGTGTTCACAGATAAAAGAATAAGGCCTTTCGCTTTGTACTGGGTATATACATCCTGGAAAAACGGCATTTCATGTTTACACTCAATGCAGTTAAGGTTCCACGTATTTACTATAACCGGCTTACCGGCAAAATCACTTAAGTTCACAGTCTTACCGTCCACGCCGATGAAGGAAAAGTCAGGCGCTTTGTCTCCGATCTTCGGGCAGTTCGACTGGGGTGTACCGCAGCCGGCCATGGGGAGAATAAAAAGTGCCATCGCTATAATTACCGGTATCAACGATTTCATTATCGGTTATCTCCTCTAATTACTAACGGTCTAGATTGCAAAACGGCTCAGCCACGTTAGCTGTCCGGTTAACATTAGTACTCCGACTATTATAAGCAAGATGCCGCTGACTATAGAAATCAGGCCAAGATGACGGGTTAAACCTCTCCAGAATGGCACGATATAGCTCCAGGCTATTCCCATCAGGAGGAAAGGAATGCCCATTCCGAGAGAGTAGACGGCAAGCAGCAAAGCTCCTTTTGCGGTCTCCTGTGTATAAGAAGCTATAAACAGTATCGATCCCAGGATAGGGCCGATGCATGGAGTCCACCCTACTGCGAATGCCGACCCTATTAACATTGATCTCAAATACCCCGGGTTTCGTGATCCTTGTACGTGAATGCGCTTTTCATAATTCAGCCATGGTATTTTATACGCTGCTATCAGGTATACGCCGAAAATTATGACCACGATACCTGACACTAATCTCAGTGTTTCGTCATACTGGGTGATAACTGATCCGATCAGTCCGGCAGAGGCGCCCATCAATATGAAAAGTACAGAAAAACCGAGCACGAAAGCCACGCTGTGCAAAAAAGTCGGCCATATCTTCCGTTCCTCACCCGTATCGATTGCCGATGCCCCGGCAAGGTTGGCAAGATAAGCCGGGACGAGCGGCAGTACGCAAGGTGAAATGAATGACAATAGTCCGGCTATGAAAGCGGTCCAGTAAGATACGTCTGTCAACTGTTTCCTATTAGCGCAAAGTCTTCTCTATGACTTTTTGGATGTCTTTCTTGGGGCGGTAGCCTACGACCTGTTCAAACGGCTTGCCTCCTTTGAAGAGGATAATCGTGGGTATGCTCATGACGTTATAGCTTGAAGCTATTTTGGGAGCTTCATCAACGTTAACTTTGGCAAAGTCCATTCTGTCCTTGTATTCTTCGGAAAGCTCTTCGACAATAGGGGCGACCATGCGGCATGGTCCACACCACACCGCCCAAAAATCGACCAGGACGGGTTTTTGCGAGTCAAGTACGGTCGCCTTAAAGTCCTGCTCTCCGATATTTTTAATATTACCAGCCATTATGCCTCCAATCAGTTTTACTTCCCGCCATTCTCGGCAGGAGCTTCATGGTTGATAGTAAGCCCTTCAATGCGAATTTTATTTTCTATCTTATCACCACTGGCAATTATGCTGTTAGTTATTAACGCCTCTTCTCCTATAATGATATTGTCCCAGAGGATTGAATTTGTTATCCGGGCACCTTTTTTAACGTGACATCCTTTGCCAAGGATTACCGGTCCCGCCAATTCAACATTTTCCCCGATTTCGCATCCTGCCCCTATCAAAACCGGTCCAGTTATGCGGGCGGTAGTGTGTATATTTGCGCCCGGGTTTATGATAACGGGTTGTGCAGTATATATAGGCGAGGTGCACTTTCCCGATAGCATGTCATTGTTGAGCTGGTGGTATTTCTCAGGTGTGCCCATATCTATCCAATAGGCATCGCTGGCATAGGCGTACACCGGCTCGCCTTTTTCAAGCATTTCTGGAAACACGCCTTTTTCAAACATATAAAAAGTATCATCAGGTATATAATCGAGGACCTCTGGTTCGAGTATGTATACACCGGCATTTATCCAGTGGCTCCTGACATCTTCCCATTCAGGCTTTTCAGTGAAACGTATTACCCTGCCATCATTATCGGTTTCCACCACGCCGAATTTAGTAGGATCATCAACATGGGTGAGAGCGATAGTGACCCGGGCCTTGTTTCGCCTGTGGAAATCCAACATGCCCGTATAGTCGATATCGGAAAAAACATCGCCATTGAGGATAAACAAAGTCTCATCGACGTGCCGGCCGGCATGTTTTACGGCGCCGGCGGTGCCGAGCGGTTTTTTTTCTAGGCTATCCGTCAGATTAATCTCATTGCTCTGTTTTAATTGTGATCCTGATTTATGCTCATAGGACAGTTTGGTGCTCATACCTACGCCAGTTTTAAAGTATTTATAAATTGAATCTGGATTGAAGCCAGTAGCTAGCACAACCTCCGTTATTCCATGCTGGGCCAGCCGGCTGATGACATGCTCAATAAAGGGCCTGTTTACAACCGGGACCATGGATTTAACGACTGAATAGGTTAGCGGGCGGAGCCGGGTGCCTTCACCACCTACGAGAATAATAGATTTCATGGCGGGTAATTTACTAATTGTAACTTGTTTGTAAGGGTGGAGCAAACGGATTAGTGTCCTGAATGTAAGCTCTATGCTGCTCAAATTTCATAATGAAACTGGTGTTTAACCTTTGATTCCAGGTCCGCCAGTTCATCGGCGGGGGCCGTGACACCTGCGGCGCTTTCAAGCCGCTTGATACGTTCGGCAAGCTTGTCCTGCTCAGCAAGCACGAGCCTGATGGCTTCAGCTACGGGGTCAGGCAAACGGTCGTGATCGAGGTCAATCCTGGCTCCGCGTTGCTCTTCGACTATTCTTCCGGGAACCCCGACTACAGTGCATCCGGGGGGGACAGATTTAATTACTACTGAGCCCGAGCCTACCCTGGCTCCATCGCCGATGGTAATCGCTCCCAGGATGATGGCCCGCGAGCCTATGACCACGTTGTTCCCAATAGTGGGGTGGCGTTTCTTTTTCTCCAGCGTTGTTCCGCCGAGAACCACCCCCTGGTACATGAGTACATCATCGCCGATTTCCGAGGTCTCACCTATAACCACACCGGCGCCGTGATCGATAAAAAAACGCCTTCCGATGGTAGCTCCGGGGTGTATTTCAATCTGTGTGAAGAAGCGGTTGGTCTGCGAAATTACACGCGAAATAAAGTAGCATTTGTGCCGGTAAAAAAAGTGAGCGATGCGGTGCCACCATAAAGCGTGCAGACCGGGATACAGGAAAAACACTTCCCAGGCGCTCCTGGCAGCGGGGTCACGGTCCATAGCTGCCCGGATATCTTCACGCATCAGTCTAATCCAGTTGAACATAGTTAGGAATATTATAGTATATTCGCTGGAACAACACGGCGCTTCGTTATAAATCGAAGAGTCGTCTGGCGTTCATAGTTGTCTGCACTGCCAGTTCTTTTTCGTCGATTCCTT
>JAPLHL010000164.1 GCA_026389655.1 Chloroflexota bacterium | reverse complement strand
GCCCCTCTTAGACGCTCCCATGACGTCCGAGTTAGGCTTTTTGAATCCATGTTTACGTTTCGTTAGGCACGAGATTTTCTTCGACGCTCCCAGGGCAATCACGCTCGTATGTCATCACGAGAAGCGGAGCGACATGGTGATCTACTAGCTTGAATCCCAACCATGCATTAGATTGCCACGGGCCTTCGGCCCTCGCAATGACATTTTTGTTTATAAAAGGGGCTGAAGCCCCTCTTCAACGCCCGCATGACGTATAGGCCAGTTCGTTTTAATCCATGTTTGTGTTTCGTTGGGTACGAATCATGTACCCTCACCCTGTCCCTCTCCCAAGGGAGAGGGGATTTTTAGTTGTGAAGGGCCTGCGGCCCTTCGTCGCATCCCGCTGTCACCCGTGCGATCAAGAAACGCGAGATTCTGCCAGTAGATTGCCACGGGCCTTCGGCCCTCGCAATGACATTTTGGTTTATAAGAGCGCCGAGGTTTGAGTCACGGATATCCGGACGGAGTAAATATGGCGGCAGTCAACGTTCGGCTAAGGTTAGATGCCGAGCATCTTTGAGGCGGCTTGAGTGAAGTTGATGAAGATCCCCGGGACCACGCCAATCACTACCACGAGCACGCAGCAGAAGGCCAGCGCCAGCCATTCAGGCCAGGAAGCTGTAACCTTTTCTTCCGATTTCGGCTCGGTCATCCACATGGCCTTGACCACCTTGAAGTAGTAGAAGGCGGAGATAACACTGTTGATCACGGCGATGATGACCAGCCACAGGAGGCCCTGGTTTACAGCGCCGGTGAAGATATAGATCTTGGCAATCAGGCCCGCCGTGGGCGGAAGCCCGGTCAGTGAGACAAGACAGAGCGTCAGGGCAACGGCGAGAAGCGGCGACCGCTTAGCCATACCGGCGTAATCGTCGATGTTGTCGCTGTTGATCTTGTTGGAGATGGCGATAATGGCAATGAATGCCCCCAGGTTGGTGAGCGTATAGCTGAGCAGGAAGAAGAGCAGACCGCTATTGGTCACGGCATCGGGTTTGGCAGCCATGCCCATGGCAGCCAGGCCGACCATGAGATAACCGGCCTGTGCGATGCTGGAATACCCCAGCAGCCTCTTGATGTTGGTCTGCCAGATGGCGACGATATTACCGACGGTCATGGTCAAAACGGCCAGGACGGCGATTATTACACCCCAATCAGTATGCAGCCAGGCCGGCATGCCGAAGGCAGTCATCAATATGCGGGCGATCACGGCAAAGCCTGCGGCCTTGCTGGCAACCGAGAGATAGGCAGTGATGGTGGTAGGGGCGCCTTCATAAACATCGGGCACCCACATCTGGAAGGGTACGCTGGCGATCTTGAAGCCGAAACCGACGATGATCAAGACCAGGCCGATAAGCAGCACCGGGGAGGCGGCAAGGCTCTCAACCGGCATCCCTTTGGTATACTCGGCTATGCAGGTAAGGCAGGTATTGCCGGTAAGGCCGAATATGAAGGCCATGCCGTAGAGCAATATGGCCGACGCAACGGCACCCAGGATCAAATATTTCAGCCCGGCTTCGCTGGACGTCTTATTCTTTAAGAAACTGACCAGGGCGTACAAAGAGATGCTGCTCAACTCGAGGGAAACATAAATAGAGATGAAATTGATGGACGAGACCAGCAGCATGAGGCCGATGGCGGACAGCATTAAAACGGCATAATACTCGCCCTGGAAATTAGCAAAATTCAATACGTATTTATTGGAAGCCAGTATCACAAGCACCACGGCAGCGAGGATCAGCAGTTTGAAGAACATGCCGAACTGGTCCACCGTTATCATCTTGTAGAAGGCTTCGCCGGCGGGGTTGCCAAACATGATGATGGTAAATACGGCTGCTACCAGTGCGCCCACAACGGCAATTACCGGTAATACCTTCTTCTGCTTGACGAACAGGTCAACGAGAATTACAGCCAGAGCGAAACACAGGAGGCTGATCTCCGGCGCTATATATCGAATCTGTTCCGTTACCATGTATCTAAACCATCCAGAAAATCAAAGGTTACATTCCTATCAGCTTCGCTATGGGAGTGACACCCATGTTGATGATATTGGTCAACACGGCGGGATAAATACCGACCAGCATAATGACGGCGACCACGGCGAAGATGGCGATCATATCTACCTTGTCCGCATCGCCAACGCCGTTATATTTGTCCAGCGGATAACCGTAAAACACACGCTGGAGCATCCACAACATATAACCTGCTGTCAGAACAACTCCGAACACCGCAAGCAGGGTAAAGACCTGCATACCCGGTATCACCGTGCTGGCGTAGCTGCCGGCAAAGGTGATGAACTCAGCGGCAAAGCCGCAGGTGCCCGGCAAACCGAGGGAGGCAAGGCCTGCGATGCTGAAGACCACTACTATGACGGGCATCTGGCGGGCGAGGCCGCTCAGGTTATTCAAATCACGGGTGTGGGTCTTATCATAGACCAGTCCAACCATGGCAAAGAGGAGGCCGGTGATCACGCCGTGGCTGAACATCTGGAGGCTGGCGCCTGCCAGGCTTACCTGGTTCAAAGCAAATATGCCTAGAAGGACATAGCCCATATGGCTGACGCTGCTGTAAGCAATGAGCCTCTTAAGATCGGTCTGCCGCAAAGTCACAGCAGCTCCATAAAGCACACCTATGATGGCGAGTATGACCATAATAGGAGCATACTGGACTGCTACCTGTGGCAGGAAGCTGACACAGAGGCGGATCATTCCGTAACCGCCCATCTTCAGCAGGGCACCCGCAAGTATCACGCTGACTGCGGTCGGTGCATTTGTGTGTGCATCGGGTAGCCACGTATGGAACGGGAAAACGGGCAATTTAATTGCAAACCCGATCATCAGCAGGAAGAAAAGTACAGTCAGTGGTATAAACGAAGATTTTACCTGCATGCCGGCAAGCTGCGTTATATCAAGCGTATTTGTAATAAAATACGTACATAATATGCCCGCTAGCATAAAAGCACTGCCGACCAATGTATAAATAAGGTATTTATATGCGGCGTATTCTTTTCTGCCGCTCCCCCAGATCGAAATCAGGAAGAACATAGGAATAAGTTCAATTTCCCAGAAGAGGAAGAAGAGGATGAGATCCACTGAGCAGAATACACCCAAAATGCTGCTTTCAAGCAATAGCAACCATACGAAATATTCCTTGGGCCTGAGCTGGATTTTCCAGGATATCAGTACTGATAGCACGCCCAGGAACGTCATCAGTATGACCAGTGGAAGGCTCAAACCGTCAACGCCGAGATGATAAAAAGAATTAATTGCCGGGATCCATGCAATCTTTTCCTCGAACTGCATGTGCCCTATCGCAGTCGCTGACCGATCAAAAAGGAAAAACATAATCATGGACAGGATGAAGGATGCCAGCGCGGCTGCGAGGGCAATCCATTTGACAGTCTTTTGACCAGGCCTGGGTATCACCGCGATTACAAGCAGTCCTAGGACCGGTAAGAAAATGATCCAGCTTAACAAATTCAGATTCAAAGCCATTTACCTCGAGAACAAAAATACACAGACCAGTATGGCAACTACGCCGATCGCAATGCTTGCAACGTACAGTTGCGTCTGGCCCGTCTGTAGTTTGCGAACAGCCCCACCGGCACCGGCAGTTACCCCGGCAGCCCCGTTTACAGTCCCGTCGACGATGCTGGTATCGAACATCGCCATCCATTTGAATATGCCGTTATATAAAATAGTCTTGACTATGACATTCTCGTAAAGCTCGTCCATAAAATATTTTCGGGAAAGCAAAGTGTAGATGGGCTTGAATGCGGCGCCGATCTTCTTCGCCGAAATCCATTTCCGGATATACATGGCGTAGGCCAGGAATATCCCGAGGATGCCCACAATCAAGGATATGAGAGGCAGGGGGTGAGTCAATACACCGAAAAACCCGCTTACAAAACTGACTTCTTCGGCTTCGCCGTGGCCCATGAACTGGCTGAAGGCCCCTGTTACATTTACCCAGCCGGCACAGATGGCGAGGACAGCCAGTATGACCAGGGGGGCAACCATGACCAGCGGGGACTCATGCGGTCCGTGACTATGGGCGTCATGGCTCCCATGCTCGGGGGCAGCGCCGCCCCTGTATTCACCGTGGAAGGTCATGAAGATAGCCCTGAACATATAGAAAGCCGTCATAAATACGGTGATGATAGCGAGGGTGAAAAGTATGGGGTTATTGGAGAAAGCGGCGACAAGTATCTCGTCCTTGCTCCA
>JAPLHL010000530.1 GCA_026389655.1 Chloroflexota bacterium | reverse complement strand
GGTAATAATATTACCTAACTTAGCTTCGATTTATCTGTCAGAGTCCTAATTAGCCCATTTTCCACTAATGAAAGTGCCACTACCGGGTGACCGTTTCCCCGAAAATTGGACCAGACGGAATGCGAGTTTTGTGGGATGATTAATATGTTTGAAGGAGGATTGTCCCATGAAGAAATCCCGGTATACGGCAGAACAAATCGCCTTTGCGCTGAGGCAGGCGGAAACTGGCACACCCGTCCCAGAGGTATGCAGGAAGATGGGTATCTGCGAACAGAGCTTTTACCGCTGGAAAAGGAAATATATCGGCATGGGTGTTCCTGAGGTAAGAAGACTGAACATACTTGAGCAGGAGAACAAGAAACTCAAGCAGCTTGTGGCAGATTTAAGTCTTGATAAACAGATGCTTCAGGATGTGCTGCGAAAAAAGCCCTGAAGCCTGCTCAGAAGAAAGAACAAGTTGACGTATTGAAGGTGTGTTACAGGGTGAGCAGCCGGAGGGCTTGTAGCGTGCTCCAGCTTGGGAGATCCACCTATCAATACCGCAGCAGGAAAGATGAGCAGGCTGCTCTTAGAATAAGAATACGTGACCTGGCAATGTCCAGGGTGAGTTATGGTTATGAGCGAATCCATGTACTACTTCGAAGAGAAGGTTGGAAGGTGAATCATAAGCGCGTATACAGGCTATACAGAGAGGAAGGGCTGACTATGCGGTGCAAGAAACCACGCAGGCATGTAACTGCTTGCCGACGCATGGATAGGCCGGTGGCTATGGAACCAAATGAAGGTTGGTCCATGGATTTTATGAGTGATGAACTGTTCGACGGGCGGCGGATTCGGCTCTTAACGCTAGTCGATAACTTTACCCGTGAGAGTCTGGTTATTGAGGTAAACGACCGCATGGGAGGACACAAAGTCGTAGAAGTATTGATGCAGCTTGGCAAAGAACGAAAGTTGCCGAGAACCATCAGGGTAGATAACGGACCGGAATTTATCAGTAAAGCACTGGATCAATGGGCATATTTGAATGGTGTGCAGCTGGATTTCAGCCGGCCGGGCAAACCGACTGATAATGGGCTTATTGAGGCTTTCAATGGACGATTGCGCCAGGAATGCCTGAATGAAAGCTGGTTCTTGTCTCTTGAAGATGCTCGTGAAAAGGTAGAAGCCTGGCGACAGCAGTATAATAAAGAACGGCCTCACCAAGCATTAGGTAATCTGTCTCCACTCGAATATGCGTTGGCAGTGGAAAAGGCTGAATGACCTGCAAAACTAACATTCTGGCTGGTACAGAAAAGGGGATGCTCCCACGTGCCCTAGGATATAATGTCTCTGCTGGACCTATTTAATGGGCTGCTTTGGACTCACGTTCCACCGTATACCGTTACTGCTATAAAGGAGCCTTTCGCATATACCGCAAATTACCTGTGTCTCTGAGCCGGCAGTCTCCTCACGAGGTCTAACCAATTTTTTGCATGTCGGACAATAAGAACGTTTAATAATTAATTTCATCCACTCGTACCCCCTAGTACACGTATATTGTACTCCTTTTGATAACGGCAGGTATTAGTGTTATCGAATAAAGAATCCCCCGGGCTGTTTCGCAGCCCGGGGGATTGAGTAGATTACTGCCGAAGTTAATCCTTAATTCCAGCTATTTTT
>JAPLHL010000383.1 GCA_026389655.1 Chloroflexota bacterium | reverse complement strand
ATGCCCAGCGTGATGACATGATTAATCAGGTCATACTGCTTCGGTATAGCGTCGAACATGCGGTGAAGTGGCTTGCTTGATTGTTCCAATCTATGCTCCGGTATTTAGAACTTGAATATCCCTGACAATATATAGCCAACCGCCATGAGAAACAGGGTCAAAAGTACGACGAGCACGTTGCTGGCCATGGCCGGCATCAGCTTGGCCGGGTCTTCACTGTGAAAAGAGCCCCGGATGGCCTTGATTGCCAGTGGGATTGTCAGCAGTCCCAGCAAAGTAAATACCGGTATAGCTTTTAAGGCAACGGCCCCAACTATCCATACGTAAACAAGTATGGTGAATGTCGTATAGAAGATGGCAGCGCCCCTGCGGCCCAGTGTAATCGGCAGGGTCTTCCTGTGCCCAACTTTATCGGCTTCAATATCGGGAAACTCGTTAAGCAGAAGCAGGTTGTGGACCAGTAGTCCGGCCGGGATAGAAGCAATGAGCGCATGCCACGTGTATGCGCCGGTTTGTGAGAAATACATGCCAAGCACCGGCAGTATGCCCAGTCCGAGCCCGGGCGACCACTCGGGCCAGTACCATTTGAGTATCACAGGGCTGTAGAAAATCACGCATATTGCCGCTACGAGGATAAGCGGCAACAAAAGCCAGCCCCTGGTGATGCAGAAATACAGGCCGATCGGTACGTCTATCAGCAGGCAGATCATGCCGAACCAGAATACTTCCCTGGATGTCAGCAGCCCTTGTTTAATTAAACCGCTTCCACCGCTGAATGGAGTAACTGTAGTGGCCTTATCCACACCGCTCTTATAGTCGAAATAGTCGTTAAGCGCGTTGCAGCTTGCGTGCGCCAGAACAAGGCCGATACCGGCAAGGATGGCATTGCCGATGCTGAAAGTCCCATCGTACCATGCCATACACGTGCCCAGGATGCCGAGAACAACGGCAAGCAGCAAAAATTGCGGGCGTGTCTCTAAGAAAAATAGTTTGGCTTTCATTAACTTGCTCCCTGGATATGATGCGAAATCTATCTGGTTTTTTTCTTATTCAACCTGATTTTGATTGCATTGGCATGCCCCGTGAGGCCTTCGTTTTCAGCCAGCAGTAACGCGGGTGGACCAAGTTTTGCTATGTCGCTGTCATCTAATGCAATAATGCTGTTTATCTTCAAGAAGTCCTGTACAACCAGGGGCGAACTGAAGCGGGCGCTGCCTCCGGTGGGTAGAGCATGGCTGGGCCCGGCCACATAGTCGCCCAGCACTACCGGTGAATACTGACCCGCGCATATACACCCTGCATTCTTGATCTGTCCTATGTATTTCCGGGCATCTTTTACCATCAGCGAAAGGTGTTCCGGCGCGTACAGGTTGGTCAGCTCTATTGCCTGCTTCATGTCTTTTACAATGATGATTTTCCCGTTGGCAGTTAATGCCCTGGTTGTAATAGCATTGCGTTTCAATTTGGCAAGCTGTTTCTTTAGCTCCTCTTGCACTTTTACTGCCAGTGCTGCTGAAGTGGTGATGAAGATGGATGATGCCAGCGCGTCATGCTCGGACTGGGCTATCAGGTCGGCGGCGCAGAATACAGGGTCGGCGGTGCCGTCTGCAATTACCACTATCTCGCTGGGGCCCTGCAATGCATCTATATCCACTATCCCGTATACCAGCTTCTTGGCTGTCATCACGTAGATATTACCGGGGCCGCAGATCTTATCCACTTGCGGCACGGACGCAGTCCCGAAGGCCAGGGCAGCTACCGCCTGGGCGCCCCCGATCTTAAATATCCTGTTGACTCCAGCGATTTCGGTCGCTGCCAGAGTATTGGCCGGGACCTTCCCGTCCTTACCGCAGGGTGTAACCATGATGATCTCTTTTACCCCGGCTACACGCGCCGGTATGGCGGTCATGAGCACGGTCGATGGATAAGAAGCCGTACCGCCCGGCACGTAAATACCGACTCGTTCCAGTGGCAGCACCTGCTGGCCAAGGCCGTCACGCAGGAAACCCTTCCCGTATTTTCGCATGCAGGTCTTGTGAAATTTCTCTATGCGGTCTGCTGCAAAACTAAGCGCACTATAGAGATGGGGATCGGTTTGCTGCAGCCTGGCTGCGGCCTTCTCCTTAGCTGTTACTTCCAGAGATTTCAGCTTGGCGCCGTCGAAACGTTCCGTATAATTTAACAGGGCTTTGTCGCCATCCCTTTTAACGCATTCGATAATTTCTTTTACGACACTTTCGATTTTGTTATCGCCGGAATAGGGCAGGGAGCGTTCAAGCAGCTCTCTGGCCAGTTTATAATCCTTGATAATTTTCATTTCTTGCCTGCAGCCTCCCTGAATATCTTCATAAGGTCCTCTATCTTCTTTCGTTTTGCCGGTATCTCCAGGCTCCTCCGGTTGCCGATAAGGCAGGCTGTAGATTCGAACAGGGTGTCTATAATCTTGAGATTATGCCTTGCCAGCGTTTGGCCGGTTTCCGTGTTCTCTATCAGCATGTCGGCATCCTCCGGCAGGTAGACCTCGGTTGCTCCCCATGTCGGTATGACCCGGTAGCGGGCGATGTGTTTGTCCCGCAGGAATTTATCGGCGATGTTAACATATTCGGTGGCTATCCGCAGTGGGGTCATCTGTCCTTTCGAGATAAGCCTGCGGATGCCCTCGATGGAATCTGCAGGCACATCCTCGCTCACGACCGCGACTACTCTGACCCAGCCGAAGCCCAGGTTAACTAACTCCATCACCGGGCTGGAAGGGAACTGGTAAAGGTGATCGAGTAGCCAGTCCTTGCCCGTAATGGCCAGGTCGAAGTTGCCGTTGGCTACCTGCTGCGGCATGTCCTGCGGGCGTATGACCTTGATATCCAACCAGTCCAGGTTGCACGAAGGTCTGCGTCTCAGGCTATCTTTCGAGTAACCGTCCAGCTTGATTTCCGTTTTATCCAGGAAAGCTGTCGTATGGGCTTGCTGATGGCCGTCGGCCAGGGCCAGCCAGACGTTGTTCTTATTGACTTTAACGGTGAATTCATTATTGATGGCCCGTATGGGTTCTTCCTTTTTCAGCCAGGGTTTATCTTTCAAATTAATGCCCGAGGTGAACCGGTTCAAGATTTCGCTGAAATCGCCCGTTTGCAGGCTATCGCGATTGGCCACAATGCATGCGCTGCTCTCGGCAATCTGGCATACCGGCAGCAAATTAAGCGCCTTAAGCGCCTTCTCGTCGTTTACTTTCAGTATTGCCAGGTCGGCATTCTCTGGTGGATAAGCTTCAGCCGATCCCCATAGCGGGAAGATGCGGAACTTCTTTAAGCGCATTTTGTAGGCCGCAGCTTCAGCCAGCGCCGGGTATTCTGTTACTATGCGCCATGTCTTTGCGCTGGTAGCCATTTCCTCGAGTGAGATTTTGAACTTGGCTGAGCAGGCCAGGAAAATTTGTGACCGGTCGAATCCCAGGTCCGCTATCTTGAAAACCCGGCTGACAGGGTAACGTGCTTGAAGTTCCTGCAGCCAGTCCGAGCTGCATATGCCTACATCGTAATTGCCTATGGCTACCTGCACCGGAATATCTCTCTCATTGAGCATCTTGGCTGTGAGGGAAGAGAATTTCTGAGATTGCATGCGGTATATGCGGGTTTTTGAGTTGTAGTCATCGAACCCGAGGCCGATTGCGTTGAGGAACTCGGCGGTACGGGCAAGCATCTTGCCTTTCGGAAGGGCAAGCCTGGTTATGACAGCGGTGCTATTTGCCAAGTTTGCCGTAACCTCCGATTATATCGATCACCGCGTTCAATTTGGTCACTTTTTTATCGATTCCCGTGCTCTCTTCCCGGATTACAAAAGCCCTTGGTTTGTCTTTTACGGTAACACTCCAGCGGGCAGGCAATTGGCTGCCGCAGAAGTCGAATTCTGCCACCAGCCCTGCTCTGCGCAGTGCGCCCGCCAGTTCGAATGAAGCTTTCACAAGTACCGGTGATTTCTGTCCTGCCTTGATCAGCACAGTTTTCTCTACTTTTTGCCTGGACCATGGCTTGACCATCCCTGCCAGCTCATCGAGATAAAATGCAAAGCCGCAGGCGGGTACGTTCTTCCCTCCAACCAGGTTCACCAGGTTATCATACCTGCCGCCGCTGCAGATCTTCTTCCCGGAGGAAATTATCTTGAAGCAAAGCCCTGTATAATATTCGAAACCTTTTATGGAAGTAAAGTCGATTTTATAGCTGTACCCGAGGCTATCCAGCAATTCTGTTACTCCGCTGAATTTAGCGATCTCGTTTTGCAGCTTGGGCGAGATTGCAGGCATGGCCTTCAAATTCGAAAGGAAGCCGTTGGATTTACCTTTAAGGTTCATCAGGGCCGAGATAACACTCACCACGCTTTTATTTGAGCTCTTAATATTGGCGAGTGCCTGCCAGTTGCCTTCAAGTATCTCATCTAACAGGGCTTCTTTAGCATCGGCGCTTAGCTTGAGTTCCTCAATCAGTGCCTTAAGTATTCCGGCGTGGGACAGCTTCAGCTCCGCTTTAGTAATGCCCAGTGAACCCAGTATCTCAAGGGCCAGGGCTATGATCTCTGCATCTGACGTGGGACCGGAGTCACCTAACATCTCAACTCCGCATTGCCATTTCTCCCTGTTTTCTTTGCCCGTTTCCTCAAAGGCAAAAATGTTGGTAATGTAGCAAAGCCGGGTGATTTTCTGGCCCCGCATATTTTCTATATAAAGCCGTGCAGCCGGTATGGTCCCGTCCGGCCTTAGTACGATGCGCTCGCCTCCCCATCCATCCCAATCCAGGAATGAGTAGACGCGTCCCAGCATTGCAGGTGTCAGTGTTCCAGCCTGGGTGAACAGGTGTATATATTCCAGGGTAGGCGTCTTGATTTCGCGGTAGCCCCAGTTAAGGCACGAATTGAGGAAGGCGTCTTCTACCTGCCGGAACCTTTCCATGTCCACCGGAAGAAGGTCGCGTGCCCCTTTGCATTTTTGTGTTTCCATCTTATTTCATATCCTTTTTAAGTTGGATTATTCTACACTAATCAAGGTACAGCTTCAATTTGACATAACTGGTTATCACGAATATCATACGCAATAATTTTGGGATAGAAGCATTCTGTCAGCTAAACCGGAGGTGCAGCAAATGGAGGTTAACGTCAGAAGAGAGGTTATCAAGGGAGCGGCAAAGGTAGCTATTTTTTATATTATTATTGCTGTCATTCTTTTTGTTGTGCCGGGAAAATTGGACTGGTGGATGGCATGGATTTTGCTTGCCGTATTTGTTGCAAACTATATAGTCGACCTGATTATCCTGGATCCTGAGCTACTGGTAGAGCGGTCTGGCGTTAAAGCGGGAGCCAGGAAATACGATATTATTCTTGCTATGTTCATGTCGAATATAGGTTGGTTTATAGTTGTATTAATAGCGGCGCTGGATAAACGGTTCGGATGGTCAGTAATTGTACCTTTCTGGCTGCAGATACTGGGACTGCTGATGATTTTGCTAGGATGTATAGTAGTAACCTGGGCCATGGCGTCCAATAAATTCTTTGCTCCGGTTGTGCGTATTCAGAGGGACCGCGGGCATACAGTCTCCTCTATGGGGCCATACAGGTTTCTCCGGCATCCGGGTTATTTCGGTGCCGCTCTGACATTTCTCGGCACGCCTCTTATTCTGGGCACGCTCTGGGCATTTGTGCCTGTTTTTCTAATTATTATAGATATAATTGTTCGCACAGCTCTGGAAGACGGCGTTCTTCACAGGGAACTGTCAGGATATATCGAGTATGCTGGCAGGGTGAAGTACAGGATGCTGCCCGGCATTTGGTAAATAGCTGTGAAAAAGCGGGCGTATCCACTGATACGCCCGCTTTGTAAATCATCTAAGGATGGTTAGTTCTTCGAAAAAGCCAGTACGCCTACTATTACCAGGTTGACTATCGGGATGAAGAGCAAAACAACCCACCATCGCGGCCTGTTGCGTGCCTGGCAGATTCCAATCCAGATGAGTATGGTAAAGATGATGCCAATTGTACAGAGAATCCACGTAATCCAATTAAGCCCGCCTTCGAGTAGGAGCATTGCAATGCAGTAAGCCAGGAGCGTGATAAGCGCCCACCACCAGTGTTTCTTGGCTATCATTGTCATAAGAAAAACATTTGCCAAAGGTATCCATGCCAGCCACGGGTGTGGGGTATCGGTCTTCTTTGCAATAGACATCAAGCAGATTGCCATGTAAATATAAAGAAGTAGACCAATAAAAACTGCCACCGCTCCTAAAAACCATGTCATTCCTGTACCCATATGCTACCCCCTTAAAGATGTATTATATCGGATAAGATTAAATGTCGACAATGCTGTTTTGGAGCCGGCTATGTCTTTGAAAAACTGATCGTCCTGCTTTTCTTTTCCATCAACTTGAAATGGCCGCTAGACGTGACCTTCTCAATTATTTCTTCCTGCTTCATGTGGTGATCATTTATTGAAAGGGTCCCGGACTGTTTAATAACACGGTGAAGCTCATGGAAAATAGGTTTTGCATCAGTCAGCCCGTGCAATATATCGTACAGGAAAACAATGTCGATGCTGGCATTGCGGAGACCTGTGGCGCAGTCTGACAGTATTGATGTGACGTTAGGATATGTCTTCTTTCTGCATAGGTTTTGCACATATTCCATTGCCATAGGTTGAGCATCCAGGGCATATATATGTCCCGATGGACCGGTAAGTTCCTCGGTTGCAGAAATATAAGCGCCCGGGCCGCATCCGAAATCAAGTATTTGAAACCCGTGTTTTATACCTATGTCAGCAATGATATTTTTGCGTGGCGAGAAGGAATCACGTATCTTGAAAGTGAAGGCCATCCCTTTGAACAGAAAATTAGCTGGTTTTGGCATCTTTACTGTACTCCTTTATCCCATCGTCTTGATAACATATATCCCACATAGATTATACAAAATGTCGTGTTAATCCCCTGGCCTGTACCTCAACAACTCTTGCCGCCGGCCTTTTCTGTTATACAATATAGGGTATGTGGAAACAGATATTCCGGCTCTTCTATGTCGGTCTTTTCCTGGTTGGAATTGCACTTTCAATTGCGGGCGGGAGCGCAAATGCTTCCGGTGGTAATATCCATGTCCTCACGGTGAAGGGCAATATCGTGCCGATCGTGGCCGATTATATCGACCGCGGCATC
>JAPLHL010000123.1 GCA_026389655.1 Chloroflexota bacterium | reverse complement strand
GGCGTTCCGTATGAATAAGTCCGGTAGATGACAGCGGGTTGATATACTGCCTCCGGTTGAGCGTAGGTGGTATACGTCTTCTGCTGCTGGGACTGCGCCTGCGAGAGCGACTGCTGGGCTGTATTCAGTTGCTGCTGAGTTGAAGCCAGCTGTTGCTGAGTTGAATTGAGTGACGTACTGAGTGAATTGACCTGGTTTTGTAGAGACTGTACCTGCTCACTGGATACATAGGAACTGCAACCTGTGGCCGCTGCCATTGTTAACAACACTAATGTTAGAAGACCGATGAGGACTTTGATTTTCATTATTTACCTCCTTTTTACCCAGTATAAAGGAGTAGTATTGAATATACTTGACAGCCAGCTAATAAATATTTGACTGCTGACTTATAAATAGCTGACATTCACGTAAACGCGTGTATATTAGGTCCCGGTCCCTTACAAGCCACACTTTATCTGTTGCAGGATCCAGTGTACCGGGTTAATTATGTGGAAAAGCGTTTATGATAGTCGATAAAACCGGAAATAGCCCGGCAGGCCCTGCCAAGTGAATTGTAAACCGGGATACCTGCCTGCAAGAGATGCTGCATCCATGGCCCCTTTTCAGCTTCTGACAAATCGCCCCAGAGAGTGTTCATAGAAACGACCAGCGGTTTGCTGCTGCGGCTTACTTTGACGAATTCACTGATACTGTCAGCGAATTTGCCGGCTAATGCCGGGTATTTCAGTGCAAGTGAAAGGCAATCTAAAATCAGGAAATCTATAGCCGGATCGCTTGCCAGGATGGGTAACATCTGCCCGATAAGGCCCGGCTGTGCAAGTGAATCCGGGATATCGAGGGGATTGGCCACGCCCTGGTTTACCAGTGAAACGACTTTAAGCAGCTTCTCTCTTGTCTCAGGAGCAAGTGCAGGCGGGTTTATACCCCCTTCGGTACAAATATCGCCTGCGGCCACGGTGACACCCCCGCCGGCCGTCAATACAGCAGCGTTTTTACCCCTGATCGGCTTCATGTACAGGAAGGTCATTATGCTGTCGGATAATTCTTCAATAGACCGCACCCTCACAGCCCCTGTCTGCTTGAAAAAGGAATCCCATGCATGGCGTTCACCGCCCAGCATACCGGAATGTGACAGGGCCGCCCTGGCGCTTGAATCGCTCAGGCCCACTTTCCAGATAATAACCGGCTTTGAAGGATTGATTTTCCGCACAATCTCCAATAGCCTCTTGCCATCCTTGACTCCTTCAATATACAGGCCGATAATCTTTGTTTCCGCGTCCGAGGCCAGGTACTCAACGTAATCGGTAATATCAAGGACCAGCGAATTGCCGCAACTTATCGCTTTGCTGAAGCCGATGCCTGCGGCCGGCGCAGTCCTCATAGTCACACTTACGACCGAGCCGCTCTGGGACACCAGGGCCACCGGCCCGCTAAGCTGGGGGCGTATTTCGAAAGTTGACATCTTTGCCGAGGGCACCTGCAGGCCCATGCAGTTCGGGCCAATCAACCGCAGGCCTCCTTTCAACGCTACCTGGAGGACTTCTTCATGTAACTTCTGCCCTTCCTCCTGCCCCGTCTCGCCAAAACCCGATGACATGATATGCACATTAAGCGCTTTAGCTTCGACACAATCCCGGAGTACACCGGGGACATGCCTGGCAGGAACGGCCACAATGACCAGGTCTACCCTCTCGGGTACGGCGCTGACGCTCGGGTAGGCCTTCAGGCCAAGGATTTCGCTGGTATTCGGATTGATGGGATAGATGCGGCCTTCGAATCCCAGGTCAAGCAAATTGCAGAGTGTCGTGAATCCTCCATAAGGTCCTCTCAGCCTCCTGGTTGTTGCGTCTGACACCCCAACAACTGCAATTGAAGCAGGATGAAAGGCCTTTGAGAAATCATCGGTTAATAGCAAGATATCTTACTCTGCGAACAACATTGAGAAAACTGAGCCGGCGTTTATTTTATACCAATTAGGGCATTGGTTGCACTTTCTGTCACAGCCGGCAGAATTTGCGAGGTAGTAAGTTCAAATATGGCAACTCCGTTCACAGGTATGCTGCATTAGCAAGAAAAGTAAGACCTGAAATAAGGCAATATCGCCCGCAGGCTTGATATGGGTGGTCTAAATATGGGCATGTAAAGAGGGAGGAAACACTGATTGCACCGGTTCTGCCTGTTTCCCCCCTCTATAATAACTAGTTGCCAGGGTACAGGAAGTTATGGAGCAGGTGATCCCGGAGGTGGTCCCGGTGGCGGCCCTGGACGTGGCCCTGGACGTGGCCCCGGTGGCGGCCCTGGACGTGGCCCCGGAGGTGGTCCCGGTGGCGGCCCTGGACGTGGATTATAGGGATACTGATTATAATAGGGGTATTGATAATAATACGGGTATTGATATGTATATGGATTGGTCCGGTAGATGATAGTAGGCTGCGAAGATGTAGAATATGTTTTCTGCTGTTGCTGCAACTGGGATTGCGCTTGGGAGATCGCCTGCTGCGCTGAATTCAACTGCTGATGACTTGAAGCCAACTGCTGCTGAGTTGAATTAAGTTGGTTGCTGAGTGCATTTACCTGGTTTTGCAATGCCTGGACCTGCTCACTGGTTGCGTACGAAGTACAGCTTGTGGCTGTTAACGCTGTTAATAACACTAATGCCAGTAAAACAATAAGGAATCTGTTTTTCATTTTTCACCTCCTCTTTACTCAGTATAGAGGAGTAGTTTGGGATGTACTTGACGGCTGCCTTATAAATACCTTATATGCAACTGACAATTTATAAATTTGACCCAAGATTGGTGCACAGACAGTTCACGTCCACCTGTCAATAAACTCACCAATCCGGGCGATTGCGCGGCGGCCTTCAGGAATAAAGCTTGCTGCAAACTGCCACTCATGCTGCATCTTTTCCCATTCATCAATAATCGCATTTACCCCTGCCTGTTGCGCACGGCCCACCAAACCCCTCGAGTCTGATAGAAGGACCTCGCATGTTCCCACCTGGACCAATAACGGAGGCAATCCTTTCAGATCGGCGTAGAGCGGGGATGCG
>JAPLHL010000200.1 GCA_026389655.1 Chloroflexota bacterium | reverse complement strand
GATAAGTATTTTTTCGTAACCGGCCGGTGTTTTCCTGTGTACATAGAAACCACCGGCATCACTCACAACAAAAATGTCACCGCTGGCCTTGTGAAAAACACACCGGGCCCGCGCCGTAATACCCTGAAATATTTCCAGCACAACTTCTTTATACCCGCTGCCGGAGGGCTGGTAGACGTTCAATCCATTCTGGTGTACTACTGTGATGTCGCCCGTGTTTTCATTGACGCTGATGCAAGCCGCACCCAACCCGGTTTTTAATGGGGCGATAGCAGGAAGTTTTGCATAGTTACCATTTTCACGATGGTACTTGAACAGTCCGCCGTCATGTAAAACAAATATATCCCCGCTTTCCCGGTTGATCTCGACGCCGGCGCTGGAATGCCATGTGCTGAATGAGTCTATTTGTTTCCGTTCATGTCGAGTCATTTTACTTACCTCACTTCCTGACCATTGTACCATCTATTTAGTTAGTGCTATTGCCATTATAGCAGCGGGAGCAGTTGTGTGGTATCTGGGCGCACTGTGTAGTCTCGCCTGATTATATCCCTATCGTCAATCCTCTATCAATATCCTGTCTTTAGTAAGTATTAGGTATCCCCTTTCCTGTATCAGCCGTAATGCTGGTTTTATGGCTAACTGGCTGATACAATACGGTCATCCCGACTTTAGGATACGATCACCGATTTGAGAAGTTGTTAGTTGCCAGCGCGATCTCACGTTCAATTGTTGTAACTACACTCCACACGAGCAACCGTGAAATGAGTAAGAGGTGCGGGCATGCTGGGACGAAGCCCAGTTCGATCGGTTCAGGGCTGGAGAGGATTTTAGCAACGTCCTGCTAGACATTACCAACGCCCCAAGTATAGCGCACACTATCACCGGGTGGTGACGTTTTACCCGTGCACACTCTTTAAACCCGATTCTCTTATAAAGGAATTACTTTGAGTGTCATCTCATTAATCAATTGAAATATATACACATCTATGATAGTCTAAGACATAGTGGGGTTGTGACTGCTGGAGCCTGTTTTAGGTATATAAGTATAATTCATATGTTGCATCGGATTATTTACAGGTATAGGATTCTATTCAAGTAAGTAGGGGATGGGGAAGTGGTTAATAAGCCGAAGTGGACGTGGGAAGATGATCCAGATATGTACGCACGGCCATCCCTGCCTGTGCATAATAACAATCCGCAATGGAGCACTCATCATCTATATTTGAAGGTCGTCCTTGAAAATGAGTGGCATGCCGGAAAAAACCTGGTATTTCAGTATTTTAATCACAGTTTTCCCCTGGCGTTATGGTTGCCGGATGGCGAAGTGGTGCCTGCCGATTCAAAGAAGGAATTCGCTGGTCTGATTTGTTTTACCAGGGAAAATCATAAATATCTGCCCGGTTGGGAAAATACGCCTCCATTTCCTTTTAAGAAGCTGGTATCGATCCCGGAATTTCATCAGATAATACAGGATAAGATCAATGCATATAATGCCGAATATGCTCGCTGGAAGGCGGAAGAAGAAAGGATGCTTGTGTATATAAACAATGTGCGGGAATATCGCAGGGCCATGGAGCAACCTGTGCCTGAGCTGCCGCAAAACTGGCAGGCACTGGACTCGTTGCCACTGGAATTCATAATTAGCGATAAAGAATTGAACAGCGAGACGAATAACAGGATTGCCGCTATATATCTTGCCCCTTTGAAACAGCAAGCGGGAAATTCCAACAGGTATTCTTCCAGGGAAATCAACAAGAATTTAATTCAGTATTCGTCAATAATATTTTCGTCAGGATAACTATACAGGGAAAATGGTTGGCTTGCGGGAAGGAGAATGCATATGTTAAAAGGGCAATCGTATTATTACCGGCAATTACTGGCTGCATTTCTCGTCGCCGGTCTCGTAGTAGTAACACTGGTTTTCACGATATCATTTTGCTTTGGAGAGGCGGCTGACATCCCCCATCCTCCGGATGTAAATATCCAGATTATCCCGGTAAACAGCAGCCTGGAGAGGGGGGAATCAACTCCGCTGAATATTATTATATCGAATAAGTCAGGTATTGCTTTGCGCAATGTGAAGCTATTGGTTATTCCCGGTGATTTAGTAGAAAAATATGTTCCGGAAATTGCCGATATACTGCCTTTCGGGACAGCTCATACTGTACTTACCCTCACTCCGGGCAATACGGCTGCATTCGCAGCCAACAACCTGGTAGTCGAGGTCCAGTATACCTGGACTGATGGCAGTAAAGAGTTCAGGACGAGCACAACCGGCAGCATATCCATTACCGTGAAGCGCAAATTCGCTGAGGAGTTAGGGGGCCTGCTACCGGGAGGGGCAGCCGTATTATATTTCCTGATACCGATATTGCCGGCGGTGGCTGCTTACCAGTTTATTGACGAGAAGCGCAGGGGGGTGCCCATCACTTTCACTTCGTTCAATGCTACAAGCCTGGTGCCTGGTGTAGCCGGATCAGCCCTGGCTAACGTGATCACCTACCAGATCATTGGTAACGCCGATATCCTGAACATAGTAACTTTCTTCGAAGTATTCGGGGTTTCTATGCTGGTAGGTGCGTGTATTCCTTCTATCCGCTGGGGATGGTCAATATTTCGCTGGTGGAAATGGGGTTTTCATACACAGGATTCAAAAGAGAGTCTGCTGGAGAAGGCTTTGACTGGAAAGTGCGCAGATGAAAGTGGGTTCTATTACGGGGTGCTTTTAACTGCCGGCGTCCGGGATCTGTCCAAACCTGTTGATCCTAACAGCCATGCCGATTCCTGGGAAGGCCTTCTCTTAAATCCGGGCATAGACACTTATCCAGGCAAAAACACTCACATACTGGGGCCTTTGTTAAATGTCAGGATACTTGATGAGGCTGATAGACCCTATATCACCAGTGCCGTGATCGATGTATCCGGGGCCGTATTCGACCGGAAAAAAATTATCAGGGCAGTGAACGATAAAAAACTGGAGGTTGAGGTTCCCTTTGCGGTTACACACAACAATGAACCAGTTTTGGGCCTCGTATATATCGTAGATGGGGTATATACACAGGAGGTACGGGAAAAGGGAAGGATCGTGAGTCTGATTTAGATAAAAAAGTGAGGTTGTGGGACAAGCCACAACCTCTTACCCTATTGCAAATGCAATAGATGTAGACACTTATTTTATAACATAAAAAAGAGGAGAAATCAATGATATCATCCGGATCAGAGAGAGAGTTCGTTCAGACGAGAATCGATATTGCCGATTTCCACACTACGCTTTACTTTCTTCAGGGCACATCGGGTGTAGCCAGCAATCTCGGCATCGATACACCGCAAGCTTATGAGTCTCTTTACCGGGCAATCGCTGAAACTAAAGACGCCGGCTATAGTTATCAGGAAGCTATATCGGGAAATCAGGGGAAAGTCTTTGACCGGCTGCACTCTGTTTATAGCAAATTCTGGCAAAAGTATCTTCACTATGGGGACGAAAGGACCTTTACAAAATATGCGTGGGAGGGATTCATACCAATCCGAGTATCCCTGCAACCGAAACTGAGCTTTGATCCTATTTTTCAACCGGAGTGCAAGGTCAGCCCTGTACCTAAAGTGATACTGTTTCCTTTTGGCTGGTCAAACTGGCTGAGCCTTTTGGTAAATGGAAAACACAGCCTGTCCTCCCTCGCATCCATGGTAACAAACATTTTTAATCAGCCCGTCTTTACATTTCCGGGTGCAAAGGGGCCTGTAAAGCTTCAGGACTGGTTTGATTACGTGGCAGACGGCACGTGTTGTGACGCCTTTGGCGGATACGATGCCGTCTACCATAAGCAGGAATTGTTGGTTACCGTGACGGTCCTGGTAAGGGGAACGGGGTTCCTGTCTACCGGGAGACTGAGCACAACAAGCGACCTGCCTGCACTGCAGGACCTGGTTTGCTCCATCCCGGGACTTGATAGTAAGAGGATCAGGGACCAGATATATAAAATACAAGGCAACCTGAATTTTGTAGTCTGGGATGACTATGGGTGTTTTATCTGGTTTTATAAATTGATGGATACTGCAGAT
Organism: Chloroflexota bacterium; assembly: GCA_026389655.1. GTDB lineage: Bacteria > Chloroflexota > Dehalococcoidia > GIF9 > UBA5629 > JAFGLP01. The sequence goes on along the minus strand of JAPLHL010000200.1, from coordinate 5,938 downwards.
AAAGGGAATTACAGGCGGTTGAATTGTTACCACAGAAACACCTTTCAGGCACTCATGCTTGGCTGGCATCAGGTGAAGCTGCTGGAAGAAGCGTTGTTCAGGATCAAGGGGGCTCCCGTATCAGGACTTGAAGGACTGTTGCAGGGAGCAGTAACAACATTAATGCACCCGCCATATGTAAGCGCCGGCGTACATCCGTTGATTAAGGGTGCGGAAGTCAAGGCAATAGCAACACGCGCTGCGCAGAAATTCAATTTAACCATTTAAATTGGATATATGGCAATGCTGGCCCGTCACAAGGTTATTAACCCCATTATTTTAGGAATATAACCAGCTACGCTGAGCAGTCTGATCGCACATTGAACGTTGGAATTTGACACTGGAACCCGGCGTCGTACAATAACGGCAAGCAAAAAAGTCAATGGGCCGGAATCTGCGGCATTTCGACGTCAATGCCATATTGATACCCAGTACTCTAAAAGAATGGCATAATATCCTGGCGGAGGTAGGTGTCACCAAATTCGATATCCCCCACTAAGCTATGTATAAAAATAAGGAGGCAGATACGATGGCTGAGGAAAAATTAATCTGGCAATACGTAAGGCGCTGGGCGGACAAATACCCGCAGAAAGAGGCACTGATTTTCAAGGACAAAAGGGTCACCTACAAGGACTTTTACGATAAAACGCTCAAAGTGGCCAAATTGCTGCTTGAGTTGGGTGTTAATAAAGGCGACAGGGTTTTCACGCTTTCGGCGGCACGCGATGAGTTCTTTTACACATATATGGCCACAGCCATGGTTGGCGGCATTTGGTTCGGACTCAACCCGCGCTATACCCGCGATGAATTCCTTTATATGGTGGGTGATGCCGGGCCAAAGGTCGGGTTCGTGGTGCGAAATTACGATGCACTAATGAGGGATTATAAGGATGACGTATCAGCCCTTAAAGAGGCCAACCCCGGACTTGAGCACCTGGTCATCATCGACAATCCCTGGGAAGGAACGGTGAACTGGGAGACAGAGCTGGCAAAAGACCGCAGCAATCTGGATTCTGCCTTGAGCAAGCGTATGAAAGAAGTCAACGAGAATGATCCCGCCCTCATTATCTACACTTCAGGCACGACCGGCAAGCCCAAGGGGGCATTGCTGACCCATAAGAATATCATCGCCAGCGCCTCTGCTCAGAACGAGCGTTTCCTTGCTCCGACTAATAAACGCGGCGAGGGCAAGTCGCTCATCCATTTTCCCATCAACCACGTTGCATGTGCCGTGGAACTCGCCATGGGAGGCCTGCACTGGGGTTCCACGATCGTGATGATGGACCGCTTCGATCCGGCAGCCACGCTTAAAACCATACAGGACGAGAAAGTAACTTTCATGGGTCAGGTCCCCGCCATGTTCATGCTGCAATTTATGCTGGCTGATTACGACAGCTATGACCAGTCCAGCTTGAAAACGATAATCTGGGCGGGTTCTGCGGCCTCGGAAGAAATGGTAAAGAGATTATCGAAAATAGGCGCTACGCTGATGACCGGTTATGGTCAGACGGAGAATGCCGGGTTTATCACCTATTCAAAACCGGGCGATTCTATGGAGGACCTCATTCAGACAGCCGGCAAATGCTATCCGCCTTTTAAAATCAAACTGGTTGATAAGGACGGCAAGGAAGTCCCTGAAGGCCAGGTGGGAGAGATATGGATGAAGGGTGACCTGGTCATGAAGGGGTATTGGAACCGTCCGGATGCCACTGCTGAAACGCTGACCAAGGACGGCTGGCTGAAATCCGGCGATCTGGCTACCATGGATAACCGCGGCTATATCAAGATCGTAGGCCGCACCAAGGAGATGTTCAAATCGGGGGGCTATAACGTCTATCCCCGCGAGATCGAGGCAGTTATTGAGCAGTACCCGGGCATAGCCTTCGTGACGGTCATACCTATCCCGGACGATACCTGGCAGGAAGTGGGCAAGGCGTTTATCATGCCTGTACCGGGCAAGACGGTGGAAGTTGAAGAAGTCCGGTCCGTCCGCTGCTTCCGCTGCTTGCCAGTGGTAAGGTTGACCGGCGCGCCCTGGTTGAGGAAGTCAAAGCTGCGCAGCAGAAAAAATGATAGGTGTCCGATCCTGCTGCTTAAATTAAAGCGCAGCAAGACAGCCCGGGTGCAAATCAGGTCCGGGAAGCGGATTGACCTGTAAGCAGAAGGGTCAGCCAGTATATCAGCTACACTCCTTTTTAGAGGCGTATGTTTGGCGGCCGGTGATTTCGCTATTAGAATTACATTAAGTAATTTTAAATGGGAGATTACAATGATTTATGCTGATTTACACAATGACCTTAAGTTCCTTGAAGGAGAGAATTCTTTCAATGATAAATTAAATAATGGCAGCCAGGCGACAGTATTAGAGCGCCCTGATTTTCTTGACGCTTACTCCGAGTCTGTGGCAAATGTGGTGGAAGATGTCTCGCCTGCGGTAGTCCATGTGAGCATTAAGCGTGGTATGCGCGACCGGCGTGGTAGGGAAATGGAAGTAGGAGGCAGTGGAAGCGGCGTAATTATCACTCCCGACGGATATATAGTAACGAATTGCCATGTAGTTGAAAAAGCCAACGAGGTTGATGTCATACTGAATGATGGCACGCATTGTACAGCAATGGTTGTCGGCAAGGATGCAGCCACGGACATAGCCCTGTTGAGTGTAGGGCAATCAGGGCTTTCAGCTATTCCAATGGGCGATTCCGGTAAACTCAGGGTCGGCCAGGTTGCCATTGCGATCGGCAGCCCTCTTGGTTTCCAGAGCACGGTTACCGCCGGTGTTATAAGTGCATTGGGGCGATCTATGCGCAGCTTAAATGACAGGTTGATTGAAGATATCATACAGACCGATGCGGCATTGAATCCCGGAAACAGCGGTGGACCGCTCGTGGATTCCCGCAGCAGGATGATCGGTTTGAATACTGCTATTATCCAGATGGCGCAGGGTATATGTTTCGCCATACCTGTGAATACTGTGCGCTGGGTAGTCAGTCAGCTCTTCAAAGAGGGTAAGGTTACCAGGGGTTTCCTGGGCATTTCGGGGCAAAAGGTACCACTGCCGACGAAAGTTGTCCGATATTACAATTTGAAAAAGGAGAGCGGTGTACAGGTAATATCAATCGTGCCCAACAGCCCGGCTGATAAGTTCGGGCTGCACGAAGATGATGTGATTGTATATATGGATGAAAATCCGATCGGGAGTGTAGATGATGTACACAGGTTGCTGGGCAGGGAATCCATCGGCAAACCTGTCAATGTAACCTTGCTCAGGAACTGGACTAAAATAGAGAAGCTGTCAATACCTGTGGCCGAGCGGGAATAGCGCCTGTTTATACTGCAGTTGGCCGGTAAATATTCAATAAATAAAGCGCAATTCTATTTACGCGTCCCTGTGTACGTCAGTGTGCTGGCGTTGTCTATATTTCCCGGTCCCTTATTGTTTTTGTAGGTGCCGGACGCGCTATACGTTATAGTCGCATTCATCTGGCCGGACGACGTCAGGGTCACTACGACCTTGTCGGTATAGCCTATAGATATATTCTGCGGGTTTCCTGCTGCGGCTCCTACCATAGAAAGCACACCGGGTAACGTATCTTCATGTATATCGCCTCCACCGGAAAATGTGCATGATTTTTTATCGGATGCCTCTGAGGCTGTTACAGGTTTGGCAGCCACATCGATTCCCATGGAGTTGAACCATATGGCTTTGCCGCCATATTTTATATTTAGCTGTCCGCCCGATGCACCAATGGACCAGGTAGCTGACTTTGGAAAAATCTGGTCAACTACGAAGCCGGGTATCACTGAAGGCAGAGGCGGTTCCATACTGACCCTGGTCATGGCCCAGTTGCCCGTGAGCGGTTCTGAGCTTACAGCCGGATTCGAGGAAGACGCCGACTTTGCCTTTAAAAACTGGCACCCCGGATATATGAGCAGTAACGCACCCAGCGTGCATATCACAAGAGCTGCCCAATGCTTCATCTTTATTGCCTCCTCGCCTATCAAATCAATTTTAAAATATTTATTTTAAGTATTATACTTGTGTATGCTTTTCGCCGCACCTCGGCTATGATTGTATGATAAATATCCATTCATACAATAGCTTCGGCTGACGTCCCGCTTTTTATATCGGACCATGCATCGTGTGACTCTTAGGAAGGAACCGCATAATGAAGGAAATTGAAGCTAATCTTTATTGCATCGAGCTGCCGTTACCCAAAAACCCTTTGAAATCTATTAACTGTTATGTGCTCAAGGGTAAAAACAGGTCCTTAATTATCGATACGGGGATGAACCGGCCGGAATGTAAAGATGTGCTCTTCCCTGCCTTGAAGGAGTTGGAGGTTGACCTGGCGAAGACGGACCTTTTCATTACGCATCTGCATGCCGACCATTTTGGCCTGGTCGGAGACCTGGCAACTGACACTTCCATTTGTTACCTGGGGCATCTTGACGCAGAAATTGTGAAAAACCGAAAGCACTGGGAAGAATTCTTTAAATTTTTCTCGGAGAATGGGTTCCCTGAAGCTATTTTGAAAGAATCGTTGTCAAGGCATCCGGGTGTGCTCTACAGTCCCAGTCGCATGCCGGAAATAACGCCGGTCAACGACGGGCAGAAGATCACTGTAGGTGATTTCGAGCTTACATGCATAGAGACTCCCGGCCATTCACCTGGACATATGTGCCTTTATGATAAGAATAAGAAAATATTATTCTCGGGTGACCATATACTATTTGACATAACACCAAATATTTCCTGCTGGCAGGAGATGGATGATTCGTTGCGCTCTTACTTGTCCAGCCTGGACAAAGTTGCCGACCTCGAAGTATCCAGCGTATTACCCGCTCACAGGAGCGCCTGGAGTAGTCTTAAATCGAGGATTGACGAATTGAAAAAGCACCACAGTCACAGGCTGGATGAAGCCATGACGGCTTTGGAAGATGGGGATATGACGGCCTACGAAGTCGCTCCCTACATAACATGGAAAATTGAGTACACTAATTGGAAAGACTTCCCTATTGCTCAGCAGTTCTTTGCCGTGGGAGAGACACTGGCGCATCTTCATTACCTGGAACATGAAGGCAGGATCCAAAGTTATAAAGAAGATGGGCAGGTTTATTTTGGTTTGGCTGAGTCGGCTTGATCGTTTGGGCACATGTAAGCTATGATGTCCACACAAAAATTATTAAAAAGATCAGGTAAAAATGTCTAGAGTACGTTACGGTTCAGGCGAAGGGGAGCTTATCCCCATAATTGTCCTCATAATTGTCAATTTCCTTGTTTACATAGGTGTTAACATCGCTCAATTTACCAACACCAGTATCCTTCAATATCTGGCTCTTTCCAGATCAACTTTCTTCCAGACCCCGTGGACTGTCGTTTCTTATATGTTTACACACCAGGCATTTTTCCATATATTAGCCAATATGGTTACTCTTTATTTCTATGGCAGCTTCCTCAACCGCATAACCGGCGTAAAAACGTTCCTCAGCATATATTTCATAGGCGGGGTGGTTGGAGGATTATTTGTCTTGCTATTGTCCTCACCCTATTCTTTTACCATAGGCGCGTCGGGGGCCATATTTGCGCTGGGTGGCGCATTAGCGGTCCTGACACCGAAGTTAAAAGTTTTCATATTCCCTATCCCTGCGCCCATGCCGTTATTGGTGGCAATATTAATAGGCTTCCTTGTGCTTGCAATTATTCCGGATGTGTCGTGGCAGGGTCATCTTGGAGGTTTATTGACAGGTCTGGCGGCAGGCTGGTTGTTGCGCAAGCGTATTCGTGTAATATATTGATTGATAATTTTGGGGCAGGTGGTTAATAGATGCAGGATTTCCTGGTTTGGGTTTACATTTTTAATGCAGTCCTGTTGATTGTTCACGAGATAGATTCCTCCTA
>JAPLHL010000177.1 GCA_026389655.1 Chloroflexota bacterium | reverse complement strand
TACGGTAAGCGACCTGGTCCTGCTGCAGTCATTAGGCAGTGTCTTTGGCCTGCATGCACTGACTATCCAGGACATCGCAAATACCAGCCATCGCGTTAAATATGAGGATTTCACACGATACCTTTTGATTATACTGAAAATGCTTGATTTTAACGCTTTAGAAAAGTCAATTAATACTGAGCAGTTGAGCATGGTTTTTGGTCCCAATTTTGTGATTACATTCCAGGAGACTCCAGGAGATTTCTTCGGCCCGCTGCGCGATGAAATACAAGTTGCGGATTCGATCGTGAGAAAAATGGGAGCTGATTTCCTGGCCTGCCGCATTGTAGATATTATTGTCGATAACTATTTCGGAACAGTGGAGAGTTTCGGTGAGGAGATTGAAGACAAGGAAGACGCCCTTGTAGCCAATCCTACACGAGAGACCCTCGGTTCTATCCAGGACATCAAGAAAAATATGATGCAGCTCAGGCAGCATGTATGGCCGGTGAGGGAGATACTGAACGACCTGTCTAAAAGGGGATCGCCGCTTATTAAAGAAGATACTTTAGCTTACTTCAGGGATGTATATGACCGCATCTTCGAAGCAATGGACCTGATCGAGAACACAAGGGAAATGGTCAGCGGCATGATAGATATCTATCTATCCAGCATGAGCAACAAGACCAATGAAGTCATGAAGGTGCTTACGGTGGTTGCCACTATATTTATACCGCTCACATTTTTAGTGGGATTATATGGGATGAACTTCAAGTATATGCCGGAGCTCGACTCACCCTGGGGTTACCCTGCGATACTGGTTTTTATGCTGGCCGTCGCCATCGGCATGCTGGTCTATTTCCATAGAAAGAGGTGGATTTAAGCCCGCTTCAGACTCCCATGTCAACGGCGGCTTCACCCTTTTTGACCCGGCCGAAAGGCAGGAACATGGCGGGGATTATCCCAATTACTATAATAACTGCGCTAATGACGTAATCCATTTCAAAGGCAGTAACCGTAGCCCGCAGGTTTACATACTGTAAAAGAACATATACACCCATCTGTCGGGCCGCTTCCAGTGTCTGCCCGGCCTGCATCATCATCACCTGGACCGATGAGATCAATTGCATGGCTATTGAAGAATCTGGGGTTAGCGTCTGTGACATCACTGCCGCATTTGCTTTTTGGAATTGGTCGAGCATAGTAGCAAATATGGCGACACCCAGCGAAGCAAAGACCGTCCTAAACACATTGGTTATAGATGACGCCTGGGCAGTCATTTTAAGAGGGACAGACGCCATGGCGTAAGTCATGACCGGCATCATGGCAAAACCCATGCCCAGGCTCCTGATGAATAATATTGTCAGCAACATTGAATCCGGCGTTGTCACGTCCAGCGTTTGAAGCCATAGTGTAGCAAGCCCAGTCAATATAAGGCCGACAACGGTGGGGACACGCGGCCCGATCTTATCGTAGAGACGCCCGCTGATAGGCATGGTAATCATGGTGCCCAGCACCATAGGCATCATCATCAAACCCGATTGCATGGCATTCAACCCGCGAACATTCTGCAGGAACATCGGAAACAGGAAGACAGCCGAAAATAAACCGATAGTGGTCACCAAATTCAGCCCAGTTGCCAGCGAAAATCCGGGGTTCTTGAAGATGTGCAGGTCAAGCATTGGTTGTTTTTCCCGCAACTCAACCAGGACCCATGTTACTATGCACACACACCCAACAACCAGCAGTGCAATTATGCGCCAATCATCCCAATGCCAACTTGGCGCATAAGAGAATGCATAGAGTATGGAGCTGAAACCAATTGCCGCCAGCATGAACCCTTTGATATCAAAAGTGTTTTTCTCAATAGTGCTGTCCTTGATCCACATTAATCCCACGGCGATTGCCAGCAAGACTATCGGAACATTGACGTAGAAGCACATACGCCAGCTCCAATATGTGACAAGGTACCCTCCCAGTGTAGGACCGATGGCTGGCGCCAGCATCATCGGGATACCAAAAATACCCATTGCCGTACCCCTGTCTTCCGGCGGGACATTCGTGAAGAGCATAGTCATGGCGATCGGGCTGAGACATCCGCCCGCCAGACCCTGCAGGACCCGGAAAAATATCAGTGTATTGGTATTCCAGGCCAATCCGCATAACACGGAGCCCAGCAGAAACCCGGCCTGGCTGAGCAGGTAAATCTTCTTTATTCCAAACCTGTTACATAAGAAGGCGGCAGCCGGTGTAGAGATAGCACTAGCCATCATATAAGCGGAAATCACAAGCTGTGCGCGATCGGCCGTCTCATTGAAAACAGCCATGATATGCGGCAGGGCAACATTCATGATGGTCTGATCGAGGATCACCATGAAGGTCCCCAGGATGGAAACGA
>JAPLHL010000055.1 GCA_026389655.1 Chloroflexota bacterium | reverse complement strand
GCTGTCTACGGCATGACTGGCGGGCAGATGGCGCCCACCACGCTCCGCGGCATGAAAACCAGTACGACACCGTACGGGCGTGATCATATCCTGGAAGGGCACCCTATTAAGATGAGCGAAATACTGGCGATGCTGGAAGGTGTGGCCTACATAGAGAGAGTGGCAGTGAATTCACCGGTCAATATAAGGAAGACGAAAAAGGCCATTGCCAAAGCATTTGAAATGCAACTTAATAAACGCGGTTTCTCGATGGTAGAGATACTTTCACCATGTCCGACCAACTGGAAAATGAGTTCTATACAGGCCTGGAAATGGATCGATGAAGAGATGACGAAGGTATTTCCGTTAGGCGTCTTCAAAGATGTGACGGAGAAAAAAGATGCTGATTAAGACCCTGATAGCAGGTTTTGGGGGCCAGGGAGTGTTATCGATGGGGCTGAACCTGGCTGAAGCAGCTATGCTGGAAGGTAAGCATGTCACTTACCTGCCTGCCTATGGGGCTGAAGTACGCGGGGGGACGGCCAACTGTACCGTTGCCATTTCTGATGAGGAAATAGCTTCCCCGGTAGCATCTTCCCCCGAGTTTGTTGTAGCTATGAACCAACCTTCTGCTGTTAAGTTCCAGCATCATATACAATCAGGGGGAGTGTTTTTTCTGAACTCATCACTGGTGGCAGTTGAAATCATGAGGGGCGATATCGAGATAGTGCGTGTACCGGCAAATAAGATAGCAGAAGACCTGGGCAGTCCAAGGGCGGCAAACATGGTCATGCTGGGGGCATTTACCAAGAAAAGTGGCCTGGTTGAGCTGCCTGATGTTTTGGCCGCGTTGAAACGTATTTTAAGCGCAAAGAAAAAATTGGTAGACATAAATGAAAAGGCCCTGCAAACGGGGTATAATCTATTTTGACGCGTATATAAGAGGTGCAGACGTGTGTGTAAAACAAGTTTCCATAATCCTGAATAATGTGCCTGGCATGTTCCTATCGGTCAGCGAATGCCTTGCGAGGGAAAGCATCAATATACGCGCAATATCAGTTGCAGATACGTCCGGCACGAGCACAGTCAGGTTTGTGACCGATAACCCGGAGAAGACCGTCAACGTACTGAAAAGCAACAACTACACTGTTATTGAGAACGATGTTATCGCTGTAGAAATTCCTGATCACCCCGGTGCACTGCGCGCCGTGCTGAAGCCTTTAAAAGAATCACATATAAATGTACTCTATTTTTATACTTATCTCGGCAGGGGAGAAAGCGGTCAGCCTATCGTCATAATCGGTGTCGATAAGACAGAGGAAGCTGTAGAGGCATTGAAGAGAAACTGGGTGCATACCTTCGGCAATGAGATCTACGCCCTGTAAGGGCTGCACCGGAGATCACGGGTGACAATGGCTGTGATATCCATATCCGTGCCTGTTTTAATTTTCATTGTCCGGATGGAATTAAAACGAAAAACATATGAGCATTAATCGCCGCCGAAGTCTTTGCCTGTCGTGAAACAGGACGGTATACTTATATCATATGTATGCGTGCCGACAGGCCGCTTCACCCGTAGTCTTCGATACTATATGTTGCGTAAAATTGCATAGTTAGCAGAGGTGTGGTTGAAGATTGGACACGACAGGTTCAAGATTAGGCGTAGAGGTGTAATTGAAGTGGAACCGATAAAAATATTATTAGCTGAAGACCATGCGGTGGTCCGGGAAAGTATACGGGAGTCCCTGGCGCACGAGTCAGAGTTTAAAGTAGTGGGAGAGGCCAGTGACGGAGAAGAAGCCGTTAGATTAGCAGAAGAACTCTCGCCCGATGTTATATTGATGGACATTTCTATGCCCAGGCTGAATGGGATCGATGCAACCCGGCAGATCAAGTCATTTCAGCCGTCGGTGGCCATATTGATCTTAACAGCATACGATGACGAACAATATATATTTTCAGTGCTTGCAGCCGGGGCAGCAGGTTACCTGTTGAAGGACATCGGAGTTCATGACCTGGTCGACGCTATTAAAACGGTATATAAAGGGGACTCTGTTCTGCATCCGACTATTGCCAAGAAGGTACTGAAGAAATTTCGCGCAAATAAGGAAGAGCCGTCCAAGGAAAAAGAATCTGACCTGCTCAGTGAACGGGAATCAACTGTTCTTAAATTGGCTGCCAAAGGGCTGAGCAACAATGCTATGGCACAGGAACTTCATCTCAGTGTCAGCACTATTGAGAGTCATCTTCGCGCCATTTTTAACAAATTGGGAGTCGGTTCAAGAACGGAAGCTGTTATAGAAGCGATGAAGAGAGGTTGGCTGGCGCTCAAGGACATCTCCTAATCCGGTCTTTGCCGGCATTTGAAATCGATAATAAGCACAGGGTAATACAATGGAACGTTGCATTGGAAGCGCTTTCGGGCATTAAAAAGGAAGACGTCCTGGGTACAGAAGGGCAGTGGAGGGCTTTCTATTACGAAAAACGGCCTGTGATGGCTGATCTGATAGTAGATGGGGCCAGTGAAAAGGAGATATCCGCCCAATATCAGAATAAAGCCAGAGAATCGATGCTAATCAAAGGTGCCTATGAGTCTGAAGACTTCTTTCCATCGCTTGGAGATAAGGGTAAATGGTACCACTTCACTGCCAGCCCGATGATTAATAACGAAAAAGTGATTGGCGCCATTGAGATACTGGAAGATGTAACGGAGAGACATACGGCAGAGGAGAACCTGCGTTATTATATCGGGCAGGTGACAAAGGTACAGGAGGAAGAGCGTAAGTACCTGGCGCGTGAATTGCACGACTCAACGGTGCAGACGCTGGTCGCGCTTATTTATCAGCTTGATAATTTCATGGCGGATAAACCGGGCCTGACGGAAAATCAGGTTGCAAAATTAAAGGGAGTTTACAAGAGCCTGAAAAGGGCAGTGGAGGACGTGAGGAATTTTAGCCGAAGGCTGCGTCCGCCGGTACTGGATGACCTTGGCCTGATACCGGTGCTGGAATGGCTGACCGGGGAGTTGAAAAAGTCCTACGGCGTAGAAATAGCTATTGAAATAAATGGTGAACACAGGCGATTGGCGCCTGACCTGGAGCTCACTCTTTTCAGAATCATCCAGGAAGCTATGATCAATGCTGCCAAGCATGCCAATGTGAAATCGGCGAATGTTAAAATATACTATCTGTTTGACAGCGTCAGAGTGGAAATAGTGGACAAGGGTGAGGGTTTTAACTTGCCGGAAAAAATAGGCTCACTGCCAAGGGATGGGAAATTGGGGTTGGCCGGCATAGCCGAGCGGGTAGAATTACTTGGCGGGAAGCTGGAAATCCGGTCGCATAAAGGGGAAGGGACGACCGTTCTGGTGGAACTGCCTGTAAAATAACGATATTCATGTGCCGGGTGATTTGAATATGACAGCAGCCAGGGGAGGAAGTGTGATATTCAGGGAGAAGGGTTTACCGTGATAGGGGATGTTCTCAGTTTGAAGGCCACCCTTGTTTCCCATGCCACTGCCCCAGTAGCCGTCTGCATCGCTATTCAATATTTCCTGCCAGTAGCCGCCTCGCGGTACGCCGATCCGGTATTGGTCACGGGGAATCGGTGTAAAATTGCATCCGACCAGTATGATATCGTCTGAAGATTTGCCACGGCGCAGGTAGCTGAGTACGCTGCCGAGGGAATCGTTGCAGTCGATCCAGTCAAATCCTTTCCACTCAAAGTCGAGCTCGTGCAGTGCAGGCTCCCTACGGTAGAGGTGCGCCAGGTCGCCGACAAGTTTCTGAAGAGCCTGATGACGGTCATATTGAAGCAAATGCCAATCAATGCTTGTTTCGTGGTTCCATTCCCGCCACTGGCCGAATTCATCTCCCATAAACAGCAGTTTCTTTCCCGGCTGTGTAAACATATAGGAGAAGAGCAAGCGGAGGTTGGCGAATTTCTGCCAGTCGTCCCCCGGCATTTTACTGAGGAGGGATGCTTTACCGTGTACAACCTCATCATGTGAAAGAGAAAGTATAAAATTTTCAGAAAATGCATACAGCATGCGAAATGTAAGCTTGTTATGATGGTATTTTCGGTGTATGGGATCTTTAGTGATGTAGTCGAGAGTGTCATGCATCCAGCCCATGTCCCATTTCATGCCGAAACCCAGCCCGCCGATATATGTAGGACGGCTGACCATGGCCCAGTCCGTGGATTCTTCGGCGATGGTCTGGACATCGGGGAAATTCTTGTAGACCTCTTCGTTGAAACGGCGAAGCAGGGATACGGCCTCAAGGTTCTCCCTTCCACCGAACTGGTTTGGTATCCATTCTCCCTTCTTCCGCGAGTAATCGAGATACAGCATCGAAGCTACTCCATCGACCCTCAGCCCGTCCACATGGTATTTATCCAACCAGAACAGGGCACTACTCAACAGGAAGCTACGCACCTCATGCCGTCCGTAGTTAAAAATATGGCTTTTCCAGTCGGGATGAAACCCTTTTCGTACATCTGCATGCTCGTATAAGTGGGTGCCGTCAAAAAAACCCAGTCCATGCGTGTCGGTGGGAAAATGTGACGGTACCCAGTCAAGGATTACCCCTATGTTGTGCTGGTGTAAGTAGTCTACCAGGTACATAAAATCCTGCGGTATACCGTAGCGGCTGGTCGGCGCAAAGTACCCGGTCACCTGGTAGCCCCATGAACCTCCGAAGGGGTGTTCCATCACCGGCATGAGCTCGACATGCGTAAGCCCCATTTTATTGATATAGTCAGCCAACTTTGGGGCAAGTTCACGGTATGTGAGCGGCCGGTTATTATCTTCCGGCACATGCATCCATGAACCAAGTTGGACCTCGTAAATTGCGATGGGGGCATCCAGTGCGTTTTTATGCTTGCGTTCCCGCATCCACTCGCCGTCATTCCAGTCATATGAGAGGTCCCAAACGACGGAAGCTGTCCTGGGTGGTACTTCACAATAAGAAGCGAGTGGGTCCGCCTTTTCCACGCGATAGCGATGTACACGGGAGGCGATGTGGTACTTATAGAGAGAACCCCGGCCAAGACCCGGGATGAATCCTTCCCAGATACCCGAACTGCCGCATGCTTTCAATTTAAATCCTTTTTTCTGCCATCCGTTGAAATCCCCCATAACGTAAACCTGCTCGGCATTAGGCGCCCATACAGCGAAGTAAGTCCCATCTTCTCCGTCTACCGTGGCAAGGTGTGCGCCGAGTTTCTCATAAAGGCGGATATGACTGCCCTCGTTAAAAAGGTACAGGTCATCCTGGCTTAGAAGACTAAAGGTGTCTTTGCTCATATCTGCTATTGTTGTAAATAGTAGCAGAATTTAACCACTACCGTTCAATGAAGCGGTATTTTCGGGTCCAGAGAGGACTATTCAGGGAACTTGAAGCCCTTTTCCGTGAAC